>JAFSWO010000084.1 GCA_017450165.1 Bacteroidales bacterium
CCGCCATCCCAAACGGTAACCTTGTCGATATTTATGCCCTTTAAGGCCTCGACCTGCGTGCGGACGAGTTCGGGCAGCTTGTCGGAGATGAGCATCGTGATAGAGTCCTTGTCATCGCCACAGGCTGCTTCCACGATTTTGTTGAAACCTTCTGCCTGCTTGGAGAGAATCTCGAAAGCACCGCGTGCCTGAGCGTCCATCTTGGCGTAGATGGCATCGGCTTCACCCTTTGCCTCACGGCGCAGGCGCTCTGCAGCGGCTTCCGCTTCGATAATCATCTTCTCTTTTTCAATCTGGGCAGCGACCACGATGTTGGCCTTCTGGGTTGCCTCTTCACGGGCAGCACGGGCCAGCTCGGCTTCACGCTCGCTCCTGTAGGCCTCTTCGAGCGCCTTGGCAGCCTGCACCTTCTCGGCAGCGACGGCTACGCGGGCTGCTTCCGCCTCTTTCTCGCGGCGGGCAGCGTCGGACTGGGCGATAGCGATCTTCGCGTTGTTTTCACCCTTTACGGCGTCTGCATCGGCTGCGGCGACGTTGATACGGGTGTCCTTGTCGGCATTGGCCTTACCGGTCTCACCGAAACGGTTCTGCTCGGCAACGCTCTTCTTTGCGTCGTTGATAGCCTTTGCAGCAGCCTCTTTACCGAGTGCCTCGATATAGCCGGATTCGTCGCGGATATCGGTGACGTTCACGTTGATGAGCTTCAGACCGATTTTGCGGAGCTCGGCTTCCACGTTGGTAGAGACGTTGGCCAGGAACTTGTCGCGGTCAGCGTTGATTTCCTCGATATCCATCGTCGCGATCACCAGACGGAGCTGACCGAAGAGAATATCGGTGGCGATGCTGCGGATGTCCTCGGTATTGAGGCCCAGCAGACGCTCGGCTGCGTTGGTCATACTGTCACTCTCGGTGCTGATACCCACGGTAAAGCGGCACGGCACGTCCACGCGGATGTTCTGCTTGGAGAGGGCGTTGGTCAGGTTGCACTCGATGCTGATCGGGGTCAGGTCGAGATAGGAATAGCTCTGGAAACCGGCCAGATGAAGGCTGCACCGCCATGGATACACTTGGCGGAAGACCTGCGTCCGGTCTTACCGTAGATGACGAGAATCTTGTCCGACGGGCATCTGCGATAACGCTTCAGAATAGCTGCAAACGTCACGAAGAGCACGAAGACAATGATCAGAATAAGATAGAGTTGCATGGTAAATAATATTTATGGATTTATAATTGTTTGATTTCGTGTCAGATGATCAGGGATTCCTGGCCTTCCACCAGAAGGGTGTGGTCGTCCAGCGCCTCCAGCACCTTGATGTTGGAGCCGGTGGGAAGCGTCTCGCCGTCGGTCAGGGCGTCGTATTCACGGACGGCGCCGCCGATGGTGATCTGCACCTTTCCCGAACCGCTGCGGGCTGCAGGAATCGCAAGATAAACCTTGCCCAGACAGCCTACGGCCTGTTTGTGGACGTTGATGGTGCCGGACTGCTGCATGCCGCTCAGCCATTTGAAGAGGTACATCACCGCAACCACGAGGGCGATACCCACGAGGACCGCCACCACCATCAGCAAGGCAGTGGACTGGATCTTATCGTGCAGCAGCACGGCTGTCCAGCCAAACCCCAGGAAGAAGTTTACGAAGTTACGAAAGGTCAGCAGGTTCATGCCGCTGCCCATGTCGGAAAACTCGGAAGAGGAGTCGACGTCGGTCGTGAGGTCGCCCCCGTCGAAATTGCCGTCAATTCCGCCGTCACCGGCATCTGCGCCGATGAAGGTCATCACGCTCTGAATGATGAAAATCAACGAAGAGGCGAGCGTAATCACCCACAGGATTTTCATAAAGAGCGAAAGAGAGGTCCACCAAAGAATCATAGTTTTATAATATAAGTGTTAAACGCACTGCAAATATAATAATTATTTATCGTAAAACAATAAATTTTTTAACAATTTTCAACATAGTTATGAACAAACGCCCTGAGAGGCTTTTTTATCTATCTTTGCCGCCATGAAATCCTCCCTACGATCCCCCCTGTTGCTGACGCTGACCGCCCTGATCTGGGGCGTGGCCTTTGTCGCACAGAGCGAAGGCAGCAACTACATGGGCTCCGGAACCTTCATCGGCATCCGCTTCCTGATTGCCGCCATCGTGCTGCTGCCCTTCATCCGGGTTTCGGACCGCAAGCGCGGGGGCTCATCCACTCCGAAAGAGCGGAAAGCCCTCTGGCGCGCAGGCATCATTTGTGGCTTCTGGCTCTTTGTGGCCAGCTTTTTCCAACAGGAAGGCATCGCACTGGGCACGGGAGCCGGCAAGGCCGGATTCATCACGGCAACCTATATCGTCATCGTGCCGATCATCGGACGGATTCTCTATAAGAAGCGGACGGGCGCTGCCATCTGGATTGGCGTCGTGATTGCGCTGGCAGGCCTCTATCTGCTTTGCATCACCGGCAAATTAGCGCTGCAGATCTCCGACGTGCTGATTCTGCTGTGCGCCCTTACCTTCTCCTTCCAGATTCTCTCTGTTGACCGCTTCTCGTCGCAATTTGACGCGCTCAAGCTGGCGGCCATCCAGTTCCTGACCTGCGGTGTGCTGGGCACGCTGGCCGCGATTCCGCTCGATATTGCATCGGTAGGTTTTGCAAACTGGGCCGCACCACTCTCAGGTTGGTCCGCCTGGATTCCGCTACTCTATGCCGGCATTCTTTCGAGCGCGGTGGGATATACGCTCCAGATTGTCGGACAGAAGGACTTCAACCCCACGGTGGCTTCGCTGCTGATGAGCCTGGAATCGGTCTTTGCGGTGCTTGCTGGCTGGCTTTTGCTCCACCAGACGATGACGCTCCGTGAGGCCGTCGGCGCTGCCCTGGTCTTCGTGGCTGTCATTATCGCCCAGCTACGGCGGCATACTGATCAGCGTGCTCGTTAATTTCCTGAATTTCAGTGAAATGCTGATATTATCTTCGCCGCTTTAGATAAGTTAGTTCTACGTTCTAGCTGAGAGCCAGTCCGTTAGCCGCCACGGGGCTATACGCAGTGATGGTTGGGGCAGGGGAATCCTTCGCACTCCGTTTCCAACGTGGCGTGATGGATGCCGTGGTGGGCGAGTTCGTGTTTGAGGGCGGCGATGGCCTCTGCGTAATCCGTACCCTCCTTGAGTACGACGTGGGCCGTAAGGGCTGTTTCCGTAGTGCTGATGGGCCAGATGTGCAGGTGATGGACGTCCTGTACGCCGGAGACTTCTTTCATTTCATTGACAATTTCATCCGGATCGATGGATTCCGGCACGGCATCCACGCTCATGCGGAGGCTCTCCGCGAGCAGTTTCCAGGTGCTGACGAGGATAACCAGTGCAATGAGAATACCGATGATCGGGTCAATGACGGTCCAGCCGGTCAGGGAGATCACGATGCCGGAGATGACGACGCCCACCGATACGAGCGTATCAGCCAGCATATGCAGGAAGGCGCCGCGGGTATTGATATCCTGCTTCTGATGACGCATCAGCAGGAAGGCGGTCAGGCCGTTGACCAGGATGCCGATCCCCGCCGTCCAGGCCACTGCAGTACCGTCCAACGGAGCCGGATGGCTGAGTTTGTGGATACTTTCAACCAGGATGGCGCCTACGGCGACCAGCAGGATAATGGCGTTGAGCAGAGAAATCAAAACGGAGCCTTTCCGGAAGCCGTAGGTGAAGCGTTTGTTGCCGTGCGAAGCGGCCAGGTGGAAGGCGACCAGAGCCAACAGGAGAGAGAAGACGTCGCTCAGGTTGTGGCCGGCATCAGAGAGCAGTCCCAGTGAGCCCTTCCAAATGCCCACTCCGGCCTCGATCAGGACAAATCCCAGATTGAGGATGATAGAAATGATAAACACCCGCCGCAGGGAAACGCTTTTCAAATCGTGCGCATCGGCGTGGTGGTGATGATGTTCGTGATGATGTGTATGGTGTTCCATTGTATGACTTTTTGCCTCCTAAGTGCAAAAAATGGACCGCAAAAAAGGCCCCGTGGGAATTTTTTGGCAGATAAGAAAAAAGTATCTACATTTGCCGTCCCAATCGGGAGCATAGCTCAGTTGGTTTAGAGCACCTGCCTTACAAGCAGGGGGTCATAGGTTCGACTCCTATTGTTCCCACCAAACAAAAATGCCGCATCATTGCGGCATTTTTGTTTTGCGGGAACCCTGTCCTTACGGGGACACCCCGAACCCCCGCCGCTCCCGCTTCGGGGCAAGCCTTTTTTGCGCTGCTGAGAAGGTGTCGTCGAAGTCGGAGATCAGCCAGCGCCCGTGGCAGCGCTCCAAGTGGAGGATGTGGCCCTCGGGGGCATAGCCGGCCGTGGCGGGCGAGACGCGGATGACGGCGGTTGCGTGGGTATCATCGCTCTGGCTGACACGCAGAACTTTGCACACATCTTTGGCGATGGGGGTGCCGTCGGCGCTCACAAACCAGAACTCCCATTCGTGGAGAACCGGCGTGGAGTCCGGCTGGGCAATCATGAGTTCCAGCGTTGAATAGTAATCTTCGGTCAGATAGGGTCGGGAGGCCTTCAGGCACTCCACATCCGGAATAAAGCCGCACAACTCAACGGCGCGCCGCGTCAGTTCCCGATGGGTGGGATTGCACGAAATGAGCAATGCTATGCCCAGGATAGCGCTCCAAATATAGCGAATGCGGAGTTTTTTCATGATGCACGTATTAATAGCCATAGCGCTTTCTGAAAGTGGAAATCAGGACCGCTGAGAGGATCAGGGCCAGCACCTCGGCGGCGTTGACCGAGAGCCAGATGCCGTCGATGCCCACGAGGGCGGGGAGCAGGAAGACGCAGCCCATCTCGAAGACCAGCGTCCGCATGAAAGAGATGACGGCGGAGACAGGCCCATTGTTGAGCGCTGTAAACCAGGCGGATGCAAACATATTAAATCCACAGATCAGGAAGGAAATCATGTAAATCCGCATCGCGTAGGTCGTCAGGTCGCGAAGCGCTGCATCGTAGCCGACGAACAGGGCTGAAATCCGGGGAGCGAAGGCTTCAATGATGACCGTGATGATGAGCCCGGCAACGGCAATCAGCGTACAACTCTTTCGCAGAAGGCTGCGTAGTTCCGCCTTGTCGCCGGCTCCATATTTATAGGAAATGACCTGTGAAAATCCCATGTTGTAGCCGATGAAGGCCGATCCGAAGATGAACCCGATATACATCAGTACGCCATAGGCCGACACGCCGTTTTCCCCGATATACTTCATCAGTTGCAGGTTGTAGCAGATGGCGATGATGTTGAAGGAGATGTTTCCCACGAACTCGGAGAGCCCGTTCAGGAGTGATTGGCGGATAGCGGGACCGTCCGCCGGGCTGTTCGTGAGGAACTGGAGATGGGTGGTGTTGCGCTTCGACCCGAAAAAGAGAATCGGGATGGCGCCGCCGACGACGAACGAGAGGGCGGTGGCCACGGCCGCACCGGTCAGTCCCCAGCCGAAAACCCCTACGAAGAGGATGTCTAAAAGGATGTTGGTCAGCCCGCAGGCGATACTGGTGTAGGTGCCGATTTCCGGCCGTCCTGCGGTCATGCAGAAGGGCTGGAGTGCCAATTGCAGCATATAAAAGGGCAGGGCGAGGGTCAGGATACGTCCGTAGGTGACCGCGTATTCAATCATCTCGCCTTCCGCGCCTAGTGCAATGGCTGAGGGGCGCATCAGTACGATAAAGAGTCCGGAAATGAGAATGGAGGCCAGAATGGTCAGCCGGATGAGCATCGTGAAGATATGATTTCCCCGCTCGAAGTTGTGCTCACCGAATGTCTTGGATACCAGCGCACTGCCGCCCGTTCCCACCATCAGTCCGAGGGCGGAGATGATGGCTATTGCCGGCCAGATGATGTTCATCGCCGCAAAGGCCGTGCTACCCGCATAATTCGAGATGAACCACCCGTCCACGATATTGTATACCGATGTCACCATCAGCATCAATACCATGGGCCAGAGCTCTTTCAGAATGCGCCTGTATCCGTAGTGACCTTCCATTAAGGCGCGAGGAGTTTCAACAGTTCGGCGAAGAGGCGTTCGCGGCGGCGGTCGCCGGTGACGGTTTCCAGCGGGAAGCCGATGGCGATCACGCGATAGGAACCCTTGTAGAAGGTGGCGGCTGAGATGTTGTTGTCGTCGTAGCGCAGCAGGGTCATGGCCTGCGGGCTGGCCGGAATCAAGCCGTCAGCGGCCTCTACGCTATAGATTTCCGCATTGGGCTGGTTGGGGAAGCGGCAGGTGAAATCATCCGGGAATCCGGCTCCGTTGCGAACGCCGTGGACCCTGCCGGAGGTGGTGCCGCGCGTGGTCATCCACTTGTATTTGAGGGTCTCGCGCATGAAGTCGCGGGTAGGCTTCAATTCGGTGGCAAACCAGACGGAATCCGGGGTGGTGCTGTAGAGATCGTCCCATGCATCGGAAGCGATATAGGAGCCGGAAATCAGCAGGTTACCGCCGCCTGCCGTATAGGATTTCAGTTGTTCGCGCAGACGGGCGGGGAAGACCTGGTGGCGCCAGGTGTCGCGTCCGGTACGCGTGGTCAGCTGTTTGCCGCAGAGCAAATCGACAATCGGATAGCTGCGCAGGGTCACACGACCCTCCAACACAGCTTTTCGGCTGGCGGAAGAGAAGTCGTAACCGGCCTTGAGCAGGGCTGCGCCGTGTACCGAAACATAGTCGTAGGTATTGCCCGCAATCACACGGGTTTCCCACTCGCTGCCCGAGGCACCGAAGCCCGGATTGTCATCATCCATCCAATCAATGAAACGGCGGAATTCGAATTGTTGTCCCGTGTAGGAGATATCAGATATATAGGGGACGCCGGCCTCAATCGAGGGCATGAAGCCGGCGAAGGTAGAGTCGTTGCTGGCGAAGCTCGCCGGTGCGGCGACGCGGTCGAAGTTATTGACAACCAGTGCAGTCCGTCCGCATGAGATGCTCGATTCCGCAACGCCGGCACAGAGGATTTCCGACGGAAAACTCTCGCCGCCGGCATTGATGGCCGTCACTTGGAAACTGTAGAGATGGCCCGGTTCCATCGGGATGCGGGCACTCACCCCGTCGGCGATGAAACCCTCGTCAAAAGCACCGTCGTCCACCCGCATCCGCACACGGAACGAGGTGGGGTTGGCAGTAGGCTCGAGCGGGTCTTCCACCGCTGCCCAACTGAGGGCGGCCGTTGCCTGCGCTCCGTTATGCTGTACCTCCACGGAGAAGCAGTTAACGGGTAGAGGCTGAACGCTGTAGGGTTTGTCGTTCAGCCAGCAGAGATACTTCAGGATACCCTTGTAAACAGCCCGCGAAACGTGGAAACGGAAGGCGGGATCCAGGCCGTATCGCATGTCGGCGAAGTTTTGGTGTGACAGCAGTTCCAGAATCATGGATGGAACTTCCGGGACGCTGCATTCCGAGTAGGAACGGTCCCAGAGGCCGCGCCGCGTCCAAGCGGTATCGTAGAGGGCACGGATATCATCAACAATCTGTGTCTGAACCAGATCGGCCAGGTCGCGGTTGATGCTGCGCGACTCACCGCCCGGAAACTTCTCCTTGCCATGGGCGCGACGGGTGTAGATGGCCAGCGTGCCGACGATAGAGTCGCCGTAGCGGACACCGGCATCGGTATGGAAAGCAAAGGAGAGATCGAGTGGGACGCCATAATCATTCTTGAGGGCATTGACCCAGTGGCCACGGCACTGGAAGTCGTCGCGATAGTCGCTGAGAGCCTTGCTGGGAGCATAAACGGAATCGGCAAAGCCGGCCCACTGCAGCCAATAGCGGGCAGCCTCGGTAAAGCGCGGATAACCCGATACAGTGCCATCTGTGGCCTTATCTTCGCCTCGGAGGATGTTGCCCGTGCCACCGCCGAACTTGACGGCATCGGCCGTGATGACGGCTTTGGAGCGGGCGGTCTTGCCGGTCAGATAGACGCCCTGCCCCTTGACAGCGCCCTGCTCAAAGGGGAAGGTGCCCAGGTAGATCCAGGTGCCGCCGCCCATCTTCTGGTTGACCGAGAAACGGCTGCTGCCACCCTTATGGCGCACTTCGTAGCAGGCATCGGTAGCACTGCTGTCCAGAGACTGGTAGGAGACGTAGACCGCGTAATCACGCGCTACCGGGAAGGAAGGGGTCCAGCTGGCCTCGGCGCTGCTGCTCTTGCTGCCGGAAATGATGCGGGCGGTGCCCATCTTGAAGGGGTTTTCCCCGTGTTTATAGGCCGGTTTGGGATCGGCAAAGCCACTGCGAGGCGCTTTGCGCCACTTTCCGGACTCTTTGTAGCCGGTAGAGGGCTGGTCGTTGTCCACAATGATTTCCACGGGGTTACAGTCCCGTTCGCGGGGCATGAGCACAACGGCTCCAGCCTGCTCGAGCATCGGCACGAGGAAGGGGAGCACGTAGCTCTGCGTATAGAGGTCCTCGACCGTGCCGAAGATGCGGCCCCGCTGGAATTCCCAGCGGTCGAGCGATGATTCGTAATAGTAGCCGTGGCTCTGCCAGAGGGCGATATGCCGGCCTTGCAGGCCACGCGTCACCTTGTAGGAGGGATTCAGCGCGCTGACCAGCGGGGGCTGGGGCTTGTCGTTCTTGCCGGCAAGGCGGAGATGCTCGCGGACCGGCTCCTTGTTGCCGTCGAAGTAGTCCGTATGGATCTCATTGATATTCTGCTTGTTACTGATGATTTCAAAGCGATCTGCATAGGCCCGCCAAGCCTCCGGCAGATTGGCTCGCACGATGGCGTAGAGGCGCTTTGCATCCCCTTTGCGGAAGGGATAGGTGGAGAGCTCGCGACAGAAGGTGAGCTGCAGGGTTTGGGTGCGCGAGATTACGGTCGCCTTTTCTACGAAGATGGGCTTGTCCACGTAAGCACGAGCCTGCATGCAGGCCTTGACGGAATCGCAAAGCGGCGCGAATTCCGGCAGTCCCGGGAGTGAGTCGGCTGCGACCTGGGCGCGCATAGAACCGCTGAAGATCAGCAGAAAAGCAACAAGAGAAAGGAGTATCCTGCGCATCGGCATCACTTTTTGAAGAGGTCGATGAAGGAGAGGATGAGGGTCGCCAGCGAGATGGAGGCGATGTTGGCCACCAGATCCCAGGGATCCGTCGTCCGGTAGGAGACCAGCGTACTCTGCAGCAGCTCGAACACGAAGGCGATGACTATACCGCTCAGGTGCACGAAAAGAAGGTCCCTCCATTTACGTTTGCCCGTAAAGGATGAGCCGTGTGCCAGGAAGGGGTAGGGCAGGAACATCAGGAAGTGCCCCACCTTGTCCGAAGGGATGTCAAGGATGGTGCGCGGCAGCTTCAAGAAAGAGGGGAACTTTCCGAAATAGAGATAGATAAGCACGCCCATGTAAAGGACGAACAGAATGATGAAAACCTGGCGCCAGGTGCTTTTTTTCTTAGCGGACATAGTTCCCTTTCTTGCGCTGGAGACGGGTGAAATTATCCTGGGCCTTCACCTTGTCGATGATGGTCGTAACGACTTTGTAGATTTCGCCGCCGATCGTGTAGTCGGCACGGCAGATGAAGTTGACGCGATCCTGACGGAGCAGCTGATGCGCGGTGCGTTTCTGCTTTTCGTTGGAGTCGCGATAGACGGCGATGGAGTTGCCACCGAACATCTTGACGATCTTCATGCAGGGGATATCCGTTTCACCGTCACCGAAATAGATCATGTGCGGGAAGGGGATGGGCTTGTCTTCCTCCGGGCGGCTCTCGTTCACTTTGGTGTTGTCACTGATATCCGTGATGCCCTTGGCAATCTTGAAGAGGAACTGGGTCTTGCCGGTGTAATCCACGGCGACGGCGGGCCAGACGGCAATGCCGTTTTCATCGTACCAGAAGGAGCAGGCGAAGATTTTCTTGAACTCGTGCGCGATGCTGGAGCCCTCGATGAGCTCGGTCAGGCCGGAGGAGTTGATGTAGTGCTCCACCTTGACGCCATGTTCCTTGCCGTACTGATTGATGATGGAGAACCACTCCTTGACGCCGTCCAGCAGCTTGATATCGCGGCCGAAGGAGACGAAACTCTCACGGGTGAGGGCGACACCGGCCTTGCGGGCCTCGTCGATCATCAGCTTCATGTAGGAGAGGATGTGGTTGACCTCCTGACCCTCCGGGTTTACGTTGCTCAGTTCCCAGAACTCCTTGGGCGTCTTGCCAATGGCCTGGATGAAACCGAATTCCTGCATGTTTCCAGGGGACAGGGTTCCGTCGAAATCGTAAATCAGGGCTACGGTGGGAATTTTGCGCGTCATATCGAATCCTTCATTAAATCGGGGCAAAGATAAAGAATGTTGTTGATAAATTGGTAATAATTGATCGCGTTCGCGCGCGTCGCGCGACAATTTCTACCCCCCGGAATGCTTATTTTTGCAGAAATAATATTGTATGATCAGTATATTTTGCAAAAACAATGGTGTTACACGGGAATTTCCCGAAGGAACTTCCCTGTTGGAAATGCTTCCATCCTTTGATTTCAACCAACCCTATCCCATCGTTTCCGCTCGCGTGAACAACGTCTCGCAGGGCCTTAAGTATAAGGCTTACAACAGCAAAGACGTTGAATATGTAGACTGTACGAACCCCAGTGGCGCGCGTGTCTATTGCCGTTCGCTCTGCTTTCTGCTCAGCAAGGCGGCCCAGGATGTGCTGCCCAAGAGCCGCATCTACATGGAGCATCCCATTTCCGGCGGCTACTTCTGCAACTTCGTCAAGAAGGGCGGGGAGGCCCTGACGGAGGCCGATGTGGTGGCGATCCGCAAGCGGATGAAGGAACTCGTGGAGGAGGATCTGCCGTTTCACCGCTTCGAGGCCAAGGTGGAGGATGCCGTGAAAACTTTCAAGGAGATGGGGTACGACGACAAGGTCAAACTGCTGGAAACCAGCGGTCAGGCATACACCGACTACTATACCCTGGGCGATTCGGCGGACTACTACTACGGCCGTCTGGTGCCCTCCACCGGCTATCTGAAGGTTTGGGCGCTGGACCATTACAACGGCGGTATGCTGCTGCGTACGCCGGATGCCGAGAATCCCGCCCGGCCTACCCAGCTCTTCCCTCAGCCCAAGACTTTCGAGGTCTTCTCGGAGAACCTGCGCTGGAATATCATCATGGGGCTGACCAATGTGGGCGACGTGAACCACGCCTGCCTGAACGGTCGTGCCAGCGAGCTGATCCAGGTCTCCGAGGCCCTGCAGGAGAAGAAGATCGTGCAGATTGCGGAGGAGATTACCCGCCGCGCCCAGCAGGAGAGCGATCCGCTCAAGATCGTGCTCATCACCGGACCGAGCAGCAGCGGCAAGACCACCTTCTGCCGGCGCCTCAGCATCCAGCTCAAGGCCTGCGGAATCCGTCCCATCAGCTTCTCTACGGACGATTACTTCGTGAACCGGGTGGAGACCCCGAAGCTTCCGGACGGCAGTTACGACTTTGACAACTTCGATACGGTAGACCACGACGCACTGCAGGCCGATCTCGTGAAACTGCTTGCCGGAGAGACGGTTGACGTGCCCGAATTCAACTTCAAGACCGGCATCCGCGAGTACAATGGCAAGAAGCTGAAACTCCGCTCGGGCTCCGTGCTGCTGCTGGAGGGCATCCACGCCCTGAACCCGCGCCTCACGGACCAGATTCCCGAGTCGGTCAAGTTCCGCATCTTCATCTCCACGTTGACGAGCATCTCGCTGGACAACCACAACTGGGTGCCTACGAGCGACAACCGCCTGTTGCGCCGTATCGTGCGCGACTACAACAAGGGGGCCTTCACGGCCCGGGAAACCATCGCCCAGTGGCCCAACGTGCGGGCGGCGGAATCCAAGTGGATCAATCCTTACCAGGAGAACGCGGACATGATGTTCAACTCCGCCTACCTGATTGAATTTGCCGTTTTGCGCAACCACGCCGAGCCGATTCTCTCCAGCGTGCCGCAGGACTGCCCGGAATATGCCGAGGCGCACCGCCTGCTGAAGTTCATCCATTACTTCACGCCGGTGCCCGACAAGGAGATTCCGCCGACCTCGCTGCTCCGCGAGTTCGTCGGCGGCAGCCTCTACGTCTAATCATCAATCATTCAATTCAATATGAAAACTGGAAAGATTCTGGTCATTGGCAGTAGCAATACCGATATGACCATCAAGAGCGAAAGGCTCCCTGCTCCCGGCGAGACCATCCTGGGCGGAAAGTTCCTGATGGGCGCCGGCGGAAAGGGGGCGAATCAGGCCGTGGCGGCACGCCGTCTGGGCGGTGATGTAACCTTCGTCTGCAAGGTAGGCCGGGACATTTTCGGCGACAATGCCATCAAAGGGTATGAAAAAGAGGGGATTGATACCTCCCATATCTTGCGCAGCGACGCACCTTCGGGCGTGGCGTTGATTCTGGTGGATGCCAAGGCGGAAAACAGCATCGCCGTGGCGCCCGGTGCCAACGGCGACCTGACGCCGGAGGACATCCGCAACCTGCGCGGCGTGATTGCAGAAGCATCGTATCTGATTCTCCAGCTGGAAGTTCCGGTAGAGACGGTGCTGGAGGCTGCCCGCATTGCCCACGAGGCAGGCGTCTATGTGATCCTCAACCCGGCACCGGCCTGCCCGCTGCCCGATGAACTCTTCAAGTACCTCTCGCTGATTACCCCGAACCAGACGGAAACCGCCCTGATGACGGGCGTCGAGACCGACGAAGCCTCGCTGGACAAGGCTGTAGTAGCCCTGCGCGCGAAGGGCGTGAAGGATGTGATCATCACCCTCGGTTCCCGCGGATCGCTGGTCTGCACGGGAGGCAAGAATGAGTTTGTGCCGGCTTGCAAGGTGAAGGCGGTGGATACCACCGCAGCCGGCGATACCTTCTGCGGCGCCCTCTGTGTGGCCCTGAGCGAAGGCAAGTCGCTGACCGACGCCGCCGCGTTTGCCACCAAGGCTTCAGCCCTGGCCGTCCAGAAGATGGGCGCACAGGATTCAATCCCGTATCGTAAAGATATTCAGTAAATTAATAACTAAATCCATACAGCTATGTTTATCGTAAACAGTTATCTTCTGGCAGTCATTCTCTGCTTTGTGACCATGCTTTGCTGGGGTTCCTGGGGCAATACCCAGAAGCTGGCAGCCAAGAGCTGGCGTTATGAATTGTTCTACTGGGACTATGTGATCGGCATGGTACTCTTCTCGCTGCTGCTCGCCTTTACGGCCGGCAGTATCGGCAGCGAGGACCGTCCGTTCCTCCAGGACCTCGGACAGGCAGCCTGGTCCAATATCGGCTGGGTCGTGCTGGGCGGTGTGATTTTCAACATCTCCAACATCCTGCTCTCCGCATCAACCTCGATCGCAGGCCTTTCCGTGGCCTTCCCCGTGGGTGTGGGTCTGGCGCTGGTGCTCGGTGTGATCAACAACTACCGTGTAGCTATCGAGCAGGGCTCCAAGACCGGTAACGTGGGTCTTCTGGCACTGGGCGTAGCGCTGGTGGTCTGCGCAGTGGTCTGCAACGGCGTTGCCGCCGGCAAGAAGGGCGACAGCGGTGTCTCCAAGAAGGATCAGAAGAAGGGAATCATCCTGGCCGTCATCGCCGGTGTCGTGATGTCGTTCGTCTCCTCGTTCGTGATGCGCGCCATGGATACCGCCAACTTTGTGGCGCCCGAGGCAGGTAAACTGACTCCGTACACCGCCATGGTGATCTTCTCCCTCGGCGTCTTCCTGAGCAACTTCATCGTGAACACCGTCGTCATGAAGAAACCCTTTGTGGGCGAGCCTGTTACCTACAAGCAGTATTTCTCCGGCAACCTGAAGACCCACCTGGTCGGTGTGCTCGGTGGAACCATCTGGGCCATCGGAACGGCTCTCAGCTACATTACCGCTGCCAAGGCAGGTCCGGCTGTCTCCTACGCACTGGGACAGGGGGCTCCGCTGGTAGCTGCCATCTGGGGCGTCTTCATCTGGAAGGAGTTCAAGGGAGCCAAGAAGGGGGTCAACCTCCTGTTGACCGCCATGTTCGTCCTCTTTATCGCCGGTCTTGCATCCATCGTGATTGCAGGTCTGTAATCCTTTGAAAACGACCTATGAGAAATCGATTTATTCTTGCTACGATCCTGCTCTGCGTTACGGCTTTCACGGCCCTGGCGCAGAAAGGCGTGATTCGCGGCAGCGTGAGGGGCAGCGACGGAGATATCCTCTCCGGCGCGACGCTGGTGGCGCAGAGTGGCAAATATGCCATCGCGGACGCCGACGGTGCCTGGGCGCTGCAGGCGAAGGAGGGGGAGACGGTGACCGTTTCCTTCTACGGATATGACGAGCAGGTTTTCACCGTGGGCAAGCAGGCTGTCTATGACATTGTCCTGCAGGTCTCTGCGGCTACCATGCTCGATGAAACCGTGATTATCGGTTATGGTAAGACCACCAAACGCGAAGTGACCGGTTCCGTGGCCAGCCTAAAGGCGGACGACCTGGACAAAGGTTCCTTCACCACCGCAGCGCAGATGCTACAGGGCAAGGTGGCCGGCCTGACGGTGACCAACCCGAACGGCGGTGATCCGAACGCCTCCTACGAGATTCTGCTTCGTGGTACGAATACGCTGAAAGCCGGCCAGGGCCCGCTGATCATCATCGACGGCGTGGCGGATGCCGATATTCGTAACATCAACTTCCAGGAAGTGGAGTCGGTGGACGTCCTGAAGGATGGTTCTGCCGCCGCTATCTACGGTACGCGCGGTTCCAACGGTGTGCTCATCATCACCACCAAACGCGCGAAAGCCGGCACCACGGTCGTGGAATATGACGGCCAGGCTTCCGTCCAGACGGTGGCCGCACGTGCGGTTCCGATGACGGCACAGCAGTTCAAAGATGCGATTACCAATTACGCTCCCACGCAGGCTGCATCCATCTATAGCGGCGATACCGACTGGTTCAAGGAGATTACCCGCACCCCGTTCAGCCACAAGCACTCGCTGGCCGTATCGGGCGGTTCCCCGGACTTCTCGCACCGCACGGTGCTGAACGTGGAGCAGAACCAGGGCCTCCAGAAGCGCAATGACGCTCAGAAGTACCTCTTCAAGACCAACATCCACCAGAAAGCGGTGGAGGGATGGCTTGACCTGGATTACAACCTGGGGTACGTGAAGCGCAGCTATGTATCTGCCAATACGAGCGTTTTCTATCAGGCCTTCCTGCACAATCCGACGGAGCCGGTATATGACCCGACGAATTACAAGTATGGCGGATACTATACGGTCAACGGTATGGATTATTTCAATCCGGTAGCCATGCTCAACGAATACACGAACAGGCGCGAGACCAACAGCATCTCCGCGAACGTCCGCGCCACTCTCAACGTGCTCAGCATCCCCGGTTTGAAATGGGACAACTTCGTCAGTTACAACACGGAACTTTATCAGGCCCAGAAGTATTACACCCGCTACTATCCCAGCCAGGTCGGCAAGGACGGCGTGGCGGAGGTCAGCAACGATATATCCACTGATTTCCAGTGGGAGAGCACGGTTCAGTATTCCAAGGTAATCGGGCCTCATTCCATTCAGGCAGTGGCGGGTTATACATGGCAACGCTCCGATTACTTCGAATCTTACGCAGGTAACTACGGCTTCGACACGGACTTTTACGGTACCAACAACCTGGGTCTTGGCACTGCCCTGAAATTGGGCTTGGCCGACATGGGATCGTACCGTTCTGCAAGCCGCTACATCGCTTTCTTCGGCCGCGTCATGTATAATTACAACGAGAAATACCTCGCATCCGTTTCGCTGCGGCGCGACGGTTCCACCCGTTTCGGCGCTGATCACAAGTGGGGCTGGTTCCCCGCTGCGAGCTTCGGTTGGCGTATCAACCAGGAGGAGTGGATGCAGGGACTGCACTGGCTCTCCGATCTCAAGCTTCGCGCCGGATTCGGTGTGACCGGCAACCAGGACTTCTCCAACTACAAGTCGCTGATGCTGATGTCATCCGGTTCCATGTTCTTTTACAACGGAAAATGGATCAATTCATACGCACCGGCCTCCAATAGCAATCCCTATCTGGGCTGGGAGCGCAAGAACGAGTTCAACGTGGGTATCGATTTCGCCTTTCTGGACAACAGGATTGGCGGAACGGTGGATTACTACTATCGTCTGACCACAGATCTTCTCTATGATTATGTGGTTCCTGTTCCGCCGTATGACTACAATACGCTCTTTACGAACCTGGGATCCATCAGCAACACCGGTATCGAACTGACCTTGTTCGGAACCCCCGTCAAGAAGAAAGACCTCGAGTGGAACGTCAACTTCACCGCCGCGCACAACAAGAACAAGCTCATCAAGTTCAAAAACAAGGAATTCAAAAACGCTGAATATAAAATTGGATCGATCGGCGATCCGTTCAATATTAAATGCCAGCGACTGGTGGAAGGGGAGAGCCTCGGGCAGTTCTATGCGCCGATTTTCGATTACATCGATCCGGTGACCGGACGGGAGGTTCTGAAAGACGAAATCGCCGGAAGCGTTGCAGAACCCCGCTGGACGCAGATCGGTACGGCTTATCCCTTTGCAACGCTCGGCCTGGGCAACTCCGTCCGTTGGAAGAACCTCTCCGTCAGCTGCTCGCTTCGCGCTTCGCTCGGCGGTCTGGTGTTCAATTCATACCGGGCGATGTACGAGAATACCGAAGATCTCGGCCTGAAGAACATACTGGCCTCCTGGCTGAACGACACCTCGTTTACCCAGAATCCGGTCTACTCGTCCAAATACATCGAGAATGCAAGCTACCTGAAACTGGACAACCTGACGGTGTCGTACGACATCAAGCCTTCGACGTCGCTTGTCAAGGGTATCCGCGTCTACCTGTCGGGACAGAACCTGCTCTGCCTGACCGGCTACAAGGGTGTGGACCCGGAGGTTTCGCTCTCTGGTCTGGCCCCGGGTATCGAGGGCACCAGCTACTATCCGCGAACCCGTGTCTTTACGCTGGGGGCAAACGTAACCTTATAAATCCGGAATGTTATGAAAAAGAGTTTATATCTGATTGGAGTGCTTGCAGCAATGCTTTGCAGCTGCACGAACCTCGACGAGGAGATCTATTCCAGCATTCCGAAAGACCGCTTCTTCACCAGTGAAGAGCAGTTTGTAAAGTACTCGGCCCGGGCATACAGTTCATTGCAGGATTGGGGTACCGAGCAAAGTCTCTGGACGCTGAACCTTCAGTTGACCAACGAGATCGTCGTCCCGCGCAATCCGACAGGAGAGTGGTCGCAGTCGCGTTACGAAGAGCTTCAATTCCATAAGCCGACGGCAAGCAATAACCTCCTCAATATGGGGTGGGAGTTCTGCTTTAAAGGTATTACAGCCTGCAACGACGTTTTGGATACGGTAGAAAGTACCTCGGAGTTCCCAGGACGGAACAAAATCATCGCCGAGATGAAGGTGCTGCGTGCTTATTTCTATTATATGGCTGTTTCCGACTGGGGAAATGTGCCATACTCGATTTCCAAGAAAGAGACGGAACTGCCGCAGCAGAAAGACCGTGCTTTTATGTTCAACTTTATCGAGTCGGACATCAAAGAGAATCTCCAATACCTCTCCAAGGAACGCTCAGCAGAAACTTATGGGCGAATTACACAGGGTGTTGCATACTGCCTGCTGGCTAAACTGTATCTCAACGCAGAACAATGGATCGGGGTAGAAAAATGGACTGAAGCGGAGGCCTGCTGCGACTCTGTCATGAAATCAGGACAGTACCAGATTCTCAACAACTACAAAGACAATTTTGCCATCAACAACGATAATACGGCAGAAGGTATCTTTGCAATCCCTTACAGTACCATTTACACCAAATCCGACCACAACGCCTTTGTCATCTACATGTTGACACTGCCTGCCAATATGGTCAAGCCGGTTTCCGCATCTCCCGATACGAACCCCCAGCCTGTCTATAATCTTTCCTGGAACATCAATGCGGCACCCTGGGACGGTTTCGTGGCCGATCCGGATTTCTTCGCTTCCTACGATCCTGCGGATACCCGCAAGGCGGATACCTGGATTTATGGCCAGCTGAAAGACCTTGCAGGCAATGACCTGACAATTGACCTGGGTGACGGTCCGGTTCCCTATGTGCTCGACGCAGCCATGGATGAGAGTGTCTATACGAATCGCCGTTCTCCGTTGCAGGGCGCCCGTATCGGCAAGTGGCCTTACCAGAGCGACGGTCTGCTGACCGGCGACCAGGTGAGCATGGACAACGATTTCTACCTGATGCGTTATGCGGACGTGGTGCTGATGCGTGCAGAGGCCCTGGTGCGTCTGAACCGGGCGGGTGAGGCTGCGGCTATGCCGGAACTGGCGAAGATCCGCACGCGTGCCGGACTTGCTCCGTTGACCGCTGCCGACCTGACGCTGGACAACATCTACCTGGAGCGCATGCACGAACTGGCGCTTGAAGGCTGGCAGCGTGAGGATATGATTCGTTTTGGCAAGTATTTAGGTTCCTGGTGGAACAAGCCTGTCACAACCGAAAACGATCTCCTGCTTCCGATTCCTTCACCGGTCCTCTCCGCCAATCCCAATTTAACCCAGAATCCCCGTTAATATGAGACGTTTCGCATTTCTTTTACTCGCATCGTTCGTGTTATTCTCCTGCTCACCCAAGGTGCAGGAGAAGGAGATTTCCTATGACGAGCTGCGCGACAAGATTGCCGGTGCCTGGCTGGGCCAGATGGTCGGCAATATCTACGGCCTGGAATATGAGAACAAGTTCGTGGATGAACCCGGTGAAGGCCCCTTCGTCTTCAATAAGGCCATGCGCAAGATGGAGGCTGTTGACGGCGCCTTTTCCGACGACGACACCGACGTGGAGTATCTCTATCTGTTGATGATGGAGAAGTACGGGGTGGAGCCCACCTATGCGCAAATGCGCGAAGGGTGGATGTACCACATCCGCGACCGCGTGTGGCTGGCCAACCGCGCTTCGCTGGGGCTGATGCATTATGGCTTGACGCCGCCCTTCACGGGCGATATGCGCTACAATCCGCACTGGTTCCAGATCGACCCGCAGTTGATCAACGAGATCTGGAGCTATACGGCACCCGGTATGCCCGCCTATGCGGCCGGGATTTCCGAATGGGCGGCCCGCATTACCAGCGACAGCTGGGCTACCTCGCCGACCATGGTCTACGGTGTGATGTATTCGGAAGCCTTCTTCGAGAAGGATATCCGCACGCTGGTGGAACATGCTGTCAGCTATCTGCCTAAGAATGACCGCTTTGCCAAGACCGTTCGCGAATGTATGGCACTCTATGACAGCAATCCGGACGACTGGCATGCCGCCCGCAAGGCGATTGCCGACAAGTACTGGTTCAACGAACCTTCGCTCACCAAGACCATCTGGAATGCCAACCTGAACGGCGCGATGGGTATTCTCTCGCTGCTCTACGGTAACGGCGATATCGAAAAGACGCTCCATATCGGCTGTGCGCTCGGTTTCGACGCGGACAACTAGACGGCTACCATCTGCGGTATCCTGGGCGTGATCGGCGGTCAGGAATGCGTTCCCACCGAATATTCGATTGCCTTCCCGCACTGGACCAAACCCTTCAACGACCGCTATATCAACGTGACGCGCTACGACATGCCCGATGCCTCCATCGAGGATATGATCGACCGTACCGTGGCGCTGGCTGTGAAGGTGGTGGAGGCCCGCGGCGGCCGTACCGTGGAGCGTGACGGCAAGAAGTACCTGGTGATCAATACAAAAGCGGATTTCAACCCGCCGATGGAGTTCTGCGTAGGCCCCGAGCCGCGCATTGTCAGCGGCGAAAAGGTGAACTACGATTTCAGCTGCGTGACCAATGCCCGCTATGCCTGGAAGCTGGTCTCCGGTACCTTGCCCAAGGGCCTGAAGTTCCGGAACGGCCATCTGAGCGGCCGTACCACCCAAATCGGTGAATTCCCCATCCGCCTCTCGCTGAGCAACGGTGTGGAAACGCTCGAAAAGGATTTCAACCTGATTGTCCGTGGCCGAAACGTGGCTCCCCAGGGCCATATCGTGGCCTCCTCCACCGAGTGCAACTTTGCCGTGCTCGATTCCTGCTGGACCACCAACTCCCACTCCTATTATGCCAAGGACGTGAGCGTCATCAACGACGGCGTGCTGGACGGGGAGGGGTCGGTCTTCTATTCCCTGACCGAGAAATCCAATGCCCCCAAACAGGAGTGGTTCGGTTACGAATGGGATGAGCCGGTGACGGTGGATCTGGTTTCGTTCCACTACGGTTGCCTGGAAGAGTTCGGCGGCTGGTATTCCGATATGTGGGTGGAGTACATGAATCCCTTCGGAGACTGGCAGAAGGTTCCTACGATCGTGCATCCGGCGCTGCCTGAGAGCGATATCGTCTTCATTCAGCCGCACTTCGCCGAGTTCCTCTTCTTCTTCAGCCCGGTCCGTACGCGGGGCATCCGCGTGGTGGGTAATGTGAAGGTTCAGGATCACTGGCACAAGTACACGAAGGACGTCTCCTCGTTCATTTCGGTCTCTGAAGTTCAAGTTTACGAAGCACCTGCCGCACAATGAGAAAAGCCTTCATTATCCTGCTGGCAGCCTGCTGCTGTGCAGCCTGCGCGTCGAAACAGCCCTCCGATGTAACCCTTTCCAAGGAGGAGTTGCTCAACAAGATCAAAGGCGGTTGGGCCGGCCAGACGATTGGTGTGGTCTTTGGCGCACCGACCGAGTTCAAGTTTACCGGTACCACCATCCAGGATTATCAGCCGATTCCCTGGGGTGAGGGCTACGTGAAGTACTGGTGGGACAAGAAGCCCGGTCTCTTCGACGACGTCTACAACGACCTGACCTTCGTGGAGGCCTTCGAGCAGATGGGACTGGACTGCAGCGCCGATTCGCTGGCGCTGCGCTTCGCCTATGCCGATTATCACCTGGCACATGCCAACCAGGCTGGCCGCTACAACATCCGCCAGGGCATCATGCCGCCGCTGTCTGGCAACTGGATGAACAATCCCCACGCGGATGACCTGGACTTCCAGATCGAGGCCGATTTCGTGGGGCTGATGGCTCCGGGTATGCTGCCCAAGGCGCTGGAGATTGCTTCCCGCGTGGGGCATATCATGAACAGCGGCGACGGTTTCTACGGCGGTGCCTTCGTGGCGGGCCTCTACAGTGCCGCCTTCATCTGCAACGATCCGGCGAAGATCCTGGATATGGCGCTCGCGCCGATTCCCAAGGAGAGTACCTTCTATCAGTGCGTGGACGAAGTCCGCAAGCTGCACAGGAAGTATCCGAACGATTGGGAGCAGGCGTGGTTCGAACTGCACAAGAAGTGGAACCGCGACGTGGGCTGCCCGAAAGGGGTTTTCCTGAGTTTCAACATCGACGCCAAGATCAATTCCGCCTATGTGGCCATGGGCCTGCTCTACGGTGGTGGCGACTTCTCCCGTTCGCTGGAGATTTCCACACGCTGCGGACAGGATTCCGACTGCAACCCGGCTACGGTGGGCGGCGTGCTGGGCGTGATGCTGGGCTACGACCAGATCCCGGACTTCTGGCGCGAGCCGCTTTCCGAAATCTGGGACTGCGATTTCGAGGGCACCGACGTCTCGCTGGCCAAAGGTTCCCAGTACTCCTTCAACCAGGCACTTGCACTGATTGAAGGTGAGGGGGGCGCGGTCACCGAAGAGGCGGTCACCATCCCGGTCCGCGAACCGGAGGTGCTGCCCCTCGAGCAGAACTTCACGAACACCTATCCGCTCTTCCGCGAGCGTAAGGATTGCTGGATGAAGGACACCTATACCTTTGATTTCTCGGGTAACGGCTTCGTGATCTGGGGCAACCTGGTCTGCACGCGCAGCATCACCCCCGATTATGCACACCGTGTCTCCATCAAGCACATCGGCAGCGAGGTCTTTGCCCTGGCGGAGCCCGACGATCCCTATGTAGCCCGCATCGAGGTCTGGATTGACGGAGCGTTGGATCAGGTCTCCGTGATGCCGATGAAGAACACCGAGCGCAAGTTGGAGCCCGCCTGGAAGTACTGCATGAGCGAAGGTCGCCACAGCGTCACCCTCAAGTGGCTCAATCCGCACAAGGATTACCTGCTGCGTATCAATGACATTATGTATTACAGCGAGAAACCGAATACGGACCGCTTTTACCACAATTAGTTATGAAAAGAGTATTGACCCTTGCCCTGACCGCCGCTGCGCTGATTTCGGCCTTTTCGTGCCGTCAAACCGCAATTCCTTACGGAAGCAGCGTGACGATCGATCAGGCAACCCTGGTAGACAAGATCAAGGGCGGCTGGTTCGCCCAGACCAGCGGCTGTACCTATGGCGGCCCCACGGAATTCAAATTCAAGGGCGGGCTGATGCCCGACGAGATGCCGATCATCTGGTATGACGACTATATCTACGATACCTTTATCGAGGATCCGGGCCTCTATGACGATGTCTACATGGACCTGACCTTCCTGGAGGTGATGTCGGAGAAGGGGATTGACGCCCCGGTGGAATACTTCGCCGATTCCTTTGCCAATGCGCCCTACAAGCTCTGGCATGCCAATCAGGCGGCCCGCTACAACATCCTGAACGGGATTCCGGCACCGGCTTCCGGCCACTGGAAGAACAATCCGCATGCGGATGACATTGATTTTCAGATTGAAGCGGACTTCATCGGCATGATGACCCCAGGTCTGGTGAATACCGCCAGCGCCATCTCCGACAGGATCGGCCATATCATGAATTATGGTGACGGCTGGTACGGCGGCGTCTTCACGGCTGCCATGTATTCGCTGGCCTATGTCTGCGACGACATTCCCACGGTCATCCGCGAAGCCGTCAAGACCATTCCCGAAGGGACCAAGTTCCGCGCCTGCATTGACGACGTGCTCCGTTTCTGGAAGCGGTATCCGAACGATTGGAAGCGCTGCTGGTTCGAGGTGGATCAGCGCCACTCCTACGATATCGGTTGCCCGGAAGGGGTTTTCAACGGATTTAACATTGATGCCCGCATCAACGCAGCTTATGTAGTGATTGGCCTGCTCTACGGTGAAGGGGACTTCCTCAAGACGATGGATATCTCCACCCGCTGCGGTCAGGACTCCGACTGCAACCCGGCGTCCGCTGCCGGTATCCTCGGCGTGATGTATGGTTACAAGGCCATCCCCAATGAATTCAAGGGCGGTATTGCCCGCATCGAGGACTTGCCGTTCCCGTACACGACCCTGAGCCTCAACACCGCCTGCGAAAAGAATCTGGAGTTGCTCCGACAGGCGGTTGAAGGCTCGGAAGGCGGCGTTGTGGAGGAGGGAGGTATTACCGTCAGAGTCCAGCGTCCGGAGCCCGTCCGCTATGAGCAATCCTTTGAAGGATTGAAGCCTGTAAGCAAAACGGTGTTGAAAAAAACGCTCTCAAAGGATATTTTGCTTACATTTGCCGGCAATTCCATCGTGGTGGAAGGAAGCGTGGTCAGGACCGGACACGACAGTTCCGACTACCGGGCACAGGTGAGCGCCTATATAGACGATGTGCTGGTCTCACAGTTCGAGATGCCGTTCGACTATATCGTCCGCAAGTATGAGATCTTCTCCATCTACTGCCTGGAAAGCGGAAACCACACGCTCCGGCTGGTCCTCGAGGATCCCCACCGCGATTACGTGATTAACGTACAGGAAATGGTCGTTTATGACAAAGAATAAGTTTTGTTTTCTGGCGGCAACGTTGCTGTGCGTGCTGGTTACAACCTGCGCGTGCGGCGGTGACAAGCCCACGCCGCAGCCGGAATTCAAGCGATACAGCAGCGGCCTCTCCATGAAGAGCTCGATCATCAAACAGGGCTCTGTTGTAACCGTGCCGTACGAGATTCTCCTTCCGGCAGATTACGTCAGCAATCCTGAGCGCCGTTACCCGGTCGTTTATATGCTGCACGGTCTTGGGGACAACGAGTCTTCCTGGAACGGCAGCTGGATGCAGGGAGAGAACAAGATAACCTATCTTGAGAATCACAAGGAACTGGAGCCGATGATTTATGTCTTTCCCAGGGGATGGCATTACTATTACTCCAACTTCTACGACGGTTCCATCAATTACATGGACATGTTCATCCAGGAGTTTATTCCGTATATTGACGGCACTTACCGGACCCTCGCCGACCGCGAACACCGGGCCGTTGTCGGCTACTCGATGGGCGGTTTCGGCGCGATGGTGCTACCGATGAAACATCCGGAGATGTTCTCCGTTTCCGTGCCGCTGAGCATGTCGTTCCGCACTGACCAGCAGTATATGACGGAGTCGCAGGAGGGCTGGAACAACCAGTGGGGCATGATTTTCGGCGGTGCTGGTGAGAGCGGGGCAGGCCGTATCACTGAATACTACAAGCAGCACTGCCCGCTCTATCAGTTCGTTCCGGAGAACAAAGATGTCCTTTCCACCGTCCACTGGTTCCTGACCTGCGGTGACAACGAAGAACAGTTGCTCGTGGCCAACGACGCCCTGCACCAGTTGATGATGCAGAACGGTTATGCCCACGAATATCGCGTGGGGGATGGCGGCCACTCCTCTTCCTATTGGCGTGCGGCCCTGGACGAGGCGCTGCCGTATATCCAGCACTACTTCAATGGCGGACCCACCTGGGATTATTCCAATGTCTTTGTAAGCGTTCCCACCGTTTCTTATGAGAGTGACGGAGCCTTCCTGTCCAAAGCCTTCACAGAGAGCGGAGCTACGGAAGGTACAGCCATCTACCTGTGTCACAACGGCCTTTCCCAGGATCTGGTGCGCAAGATGACGGCTGTTCTTCAGGGTGCACGCGATTCCAAGAAGTTCGCCATCCTGCCGTGCAACCTGCAGGAAAAGAGCCTGATGGATTGGATCATGCTCTATGAGAACCGTTACAAGGTAGGCGGAGCGGCTCCCAGCCGTTGTGCCGTAGCCGTAGGGGAGGCCGGCCGGGAGGCGTACACGCTTCAGTCCGAATTCAACGCCCTCTATTTTGAGAGTGCAACCCTTACGGACGATCCTGCAAACATTACTCCGGTCAAAGGCAAGTTCTACTACATGGGGCAGAATGATGAGGGACAGTATTATGCCCAAATCGGAGCCCTGTACAAGGCTTGCCGCCTGCTTTATTCCTCAAAAGAAGAGGTCAACATGTTCGAATACCGTTGCAGGAATTATACGGACGATGCAGAGTTGGATCTGCTGCAGGGGATGCAAGCCATGGTATCATGCATGAAATATTAACCAATCATTTTTATAACCAACCACTTTTTAATTAAACGTTTATGAAAAAGTTTTTTGCAATCGCTGCTCTCTTTGCAGTAGCAGCTGTTTCTCTCACTTCCTGCGGCGGTGACGATCCTATGTCCAAGTACCGCATCAAAAGTGTCGCCTACACGGAAGAAAAGGACGCCGTTGTAGCTAACTGGGAAGACAAATGGACCTACAACTACGACAAGGAAGGTAAACTGGTCAATATGACCCGCGTTACCGACAATGGCAACCGTACGTATGATTTTACCTACGAAGCTACTAAGGTGACGATGGCTTACGTAGAGCCCGGCTGGGAGTGCACTTATACGCTGACCCTCGACGAAAACGGCCGTTGCATCAGCATGGCTGACGAATGGGATACGTTTACCTTCGTCTATGATGCAAAGGGTTATCTTACCCAGATCAAGAAGGGTGATGAAGTAAAATCCAACATTACCGTGGACAAGGATGGCAACATCACCAAGTGGTCCAAGTTTGATAACGGCCAGGAGAAGTTCAAGATGCATACCTATGGCAAGGAGAAAAATGTCGGCGGTATCCACAACATCTACGCTGAAGTTTGGCCGCTCGAGCGTCAGCTCGCCGAGACCGGTCTGTTCGGCAAGGCAACGACGAATCTGTGCATCAGCAACCAGTGGGACTACTCCCAGAATGCTTCCGAACTGAACTATGAGTTCGACGAGGAGACCGGTTTCGTATCTGCAGAGCGTAAGAGTTTCCCGACCGATCCGGACTATACCACGATCGAGATTTTCAAGTACACCTGGGAGCTTCGCAAATAAATTTGGATAATTCGTTTTCTATCACTAGATTTGCAACAGTTATGAAAATGAATCTGGCAAACAACTCCTGGTGGTGCACTTACGGTTCCAAGCTGTAAGTCGCTATCGTTGTTTACCCCATAACCTGAAAGGTGGCACCTGACTTACAGCGTGCCGCCTTTCTTTTTTGAATCATTATTAATCACTAAATACCCCTCGTTATGAAACAGAAAAAGTACCTGTTGCCGGAATCCGAGATTCCCACCCATTATTTCAACATCCAGGCCGTGATGCCCAACAAGCCGCTTCCGTTCCTGCATCCCGCCACGCATCAGCCGCTGAAGCCGGAAGATCTCTATCCCATCTTCTGCAAGGCCTGTGCGGATCAGGAACTGAACCAGACGGATGTGTGGATCCCCATTCCGGAGGAGGTACGGCAGCAGTATGCCGCCTACCGCTGCACCCCGCTGGTGCGTGCCTATGAGCTGGAAGCGGCGCTCGGCACCCCTGCGCACATCTATTTCAAGAACGAAAGTGTAAGCCCGGCCGGTTCGCACAAACTCAACTCCGCGCTGGCGCAGGCCTATTATGCCAAGGAGCAGGGCGTTACCAATATCACGACGGAAACGGGCGCAGGGCAGTGGGGTGGCGCCCTCTCGTACGCGGCCAAGAAGTTCGGCATCGACTGCGCGGTCTATATGGTGAAGATCAGCTACGAGCAGAAACCCTACCGCCGGAGCATCATGCAGACCTTCGGTGCGGCCATTACCGCTTCGCCTTCCATGTCCACCCGCGCCGGAAAGGATATCCTGACCATCAACCCGAATGACAAGGGATCGCTGGGCTGCGCCATCTCGGAAGCCATCGAACTGGCTCTCTCCACCCCCAACTGCAAGTACGCGCTGGGATCGGTGCTGAACCACGTTTGCCTGCACCAGACGGTAATCGGTCTGGAGGCTGAGAAACAGATGGAGCTGACCGGGGAGTATCCGGACATCGTGATTGCTTGTTTTGGCGGCGGATCCAACTTTTCCGGCATTGCTTATCCCTTCATGCGGCATAACATCCTGGAGGGCAAGAAAACGCGCTTTATTGCGGCGGAACCCTGCTCCTGCCCGAAGCTCACGCGAGGTAAGTTCGAATATGACTTCGGCGACGAGGCCGGTATGACCCCGCTGCTGCCGATGTTTACCCTGGGACACACCTTCAAGCCCGCTTCCATCCACGCGGGTGGCCTACGCTACCACGGTGCCGGTGTCATCATGTCCCAGCTGCTGAAAGACGGCTATATGGAGGCGGTGGATATCGAACAGCTCGATTCTTTCCGCGCTGGCGTGCTCTTCGCCCAGACGGAGGGTATCATCCCCGCACCGGAATCCTGCCACGCAATTGCGGCCACCATCAACGAAGCGCTCAAGTGCAAGGAGACTGGCGAGCAGAAGACCATCCTCTTCAACCTCTCAGGCCACGGACTCGTGGATATGTCGGCCTATGACAGCTATTTCTCGGGTGAAATGCAGAACTACCACGTCAGCGAGGAAGATCTGGCGCGGTTCATCAAGAGTGCCGATGCACTGAATCAATAATTGTACTTCTCCCAGAGGGTTTTCAAACGCCTGCGAAGTTCCTCTTCTCGGGCGTTTTTGCCTGGCTCGTAGAACTTGGTGCCGGTAAGCCCTTCGGGCAGGAATTCCTGATCCACAAAGTTTCCTTCGAATTCGTGGGCATATTTGTACCCTTCGTGGTATCCCAGTTCCTTCATCAGTTTGGTGGGGGCGTTGCGCAGGTGCAGCGGCACCGGATGCGGCGCTGCCGTACCGTTCACCTCGGCCAGGGCTGCGTCAATCGCACAAATGGCCGAATTGCTCTTGGGCGAGGTGGCCAGGTAGATGCAGGTTTCGGCCAGGATGATGCGCGCCTCCGGCATGCCGATCTGATGCACCGCGTCAAAGCAGCTCTGGGCCAGCAGGGCCGCGTTGGGGTTGGCCAGACCCACGTCTTCAGAGGCCAGAATCAGCATTCTGCGGGCAATAAAGAGGGGATCTTCGCCACCGGCAATCATCCGGGCCATCCAGTAAATGGCCCCGTTCGGATCGCTGCCTCGGATGCTCTTGATAAAGGCCGAGATGACATCGTAGTGCTGTTCGCCGTTCTTGTCGTAGAGGGCGATGTTCTCCTGCAGGCAGTCGATCACCGTCTGGTTGTCGATGTCGATTGCCGGCGCATCGTCCGGGAAGGAGGAAACCACGATTTCCAGCACGTTGAGCAGCCGGCGTGCATCGCCGCCGCTGAAACGGAAGATGGCCTCCTTTTCCTTGAGGGTGATATTTCTGGATTTCAGGTAGTTATCCTGTTTGACGGCACGCTCCAAAAGCGCATCCAAGTCGCTCATTTCCAGCTCTTTAAGCACATAAACCTGGCAGCGGGAGAGGAGGGGAGTGATGACTTCGAACGAGGGGTTTTCCGTGGTGGCGCCGATCAGCGTGATGATGCCGCTTTCCACCGCGCCGAGCAGGGCATCCTGCTGCGCCTTATTAAAACGGTGTATCTCGTCAATGAAGAGAATGGGGGCGTGGACGGCAAACATGCGGCCAGCCTTGGCCCGCTCAATCACTTCCCGGACATCCTTGACACCGGAGCTGACGGCGGAGAGGGTATAGAATTCGCACCCGGTTTCACTGGCTATGATGCGCGCCAGCGTGGTTTTTCCCACACCCGGAGGTCCCCAGAGAATGAACGAGGAGATATTTCCCGATTCAATCATCTTGCGGATCACGGCGCCGGGGCCCACGAGATGCTTCTGACCTACGTAGTCGGCCAGGGTTTTGGGCCTCAGACGCTCGGGAAGGGGGATAATGGGTTTGCCGTTTTCGGATGCCATATTACTTACTTAACATAATATAAATTGTGTTAAAAATGCGGAATTCCACGGATTCAGTCGTTTCCACGCCTCTTTAATTGCTTGACAATCTTCTTTATAATAATGTCTATGGACGTATCAGGTTCAATAATATTGTAGCTTTCCCAGAAATTATCGTCGGTAAAATCGGAAACGCGTTGCGAGAGTTTGTCGGAGAATCTGATCTTGCTTTCTGCGGGAATCTCCTTCTCATTGACGCTTCGGTCCGTGACGGCCAATTCCGACGTAATACTATAATGTGTCTTGAGCAATGCGTATTTCCGCTTGGTATCGATCCGAATGCCGATCCGCGCGTAATCGTAATACCATATCCCGCCGAGATTCTTATAATTGACCACGTATTCGGCCGCGAGTACGTCGATCTTGGTTCTGAGGGGTTTCTTCCTGATGAAGATCTGCGTGGCGTCTTCACGACCTTCCACGTTCATGTTCATCTCCACGCGACCGATGGCCAGGGATTCGGCATCGATGTAGAGTTTTCCGCGGAAATAAATGTCGGAAACCTCCGGCCGCTGGTTGAAACTTACCACATAAAATAGTTGATTATCAAGCATTTCAGTGGTTTCCAGATGAAACTCGTAATACTTGAACATCTCGTCACGCGTCACGCCGCAGAACGGATTCTTGGCCTGGTCGATGGCCAGCGAACCGATGACGCCGCCCTGATACTGGATCAGCAGCGTGTCCGAGGCGTCGTAATTGACGCTGCCACGGCCCTTGTAGATGCCGGCGCGGTCGCCGGCATAGCCGTGGTAAGCAGCCTTATTTACATCTATAATCGCCTCATTCAGAGAAAGATACTTGGTATCCCCCTTGCGCACCATCTCGCGGTAGAAGGCCGTCAGGCCCATTTTCTGCTGCGGATAGTTGATGGAAACGCGATTGAAAGCAGCGGCTACGAGTTCGTCCGCATCCATGGCGTGGATGGTGGCCGGATCGAGCACTAGAGAGACGGGTATCATCCGGATGGTGAGCGGCCTCTCGGAGCTCGTCCCCGCAAATTCTTCAATGGATTTGAGCGTCAAGGCATAACCGAGATGACTGACAGCCAGCTTCTTGTCTGCATAGCGCCCAGCGGGAATTTTCAAGGTGAAAACGCCCTCTGAATTGGTAATGTTTGAGAGCTGGGTATCGGTCAGCGTGACGGAGGCATAATGCAGCGGTTTCCCGCTTCTGGCATCCACGACCTTTCCGGCCACCGTCATGAAATCACCGCCCGTCTGGGCTAGGAGCGCCTGGGCTGCAAATAGCAGCAAAACAGACAGATAGAGAGTGATTCTTTTCATAGCGACGCAATTTTGACCGTTTTCACAAAGGTACGGAAATATTTGGTTATCTTTGCATAACCAATCGTTTTTTATGAGCCGTAAACCAAAACCGCTTCTGGAAGGCGTCCGGATGGAATCCGTGGCCGCCGAGGGCAATTCGCTGGCCCACGTAAACGGCAAAGTATTATTCGTTTCGCAGACCATGCCCGGTGACCTGGTAGATGTGCAAGTCAACAAGGTTCGCAAGGGCTATATGGAGGGTTATGTGGTGCGTATGATCGAGCCCTCCCCTGACCGGATCCCCCCTTTCTGCCGTCATTTCGGCCTCTGCGGCGGCTGTTCCTGGCAGTTTATGCCCTATGAGCAGCAGCTGGCCTTCAAGCGGCAGCAGGTGGTGGACCAACTGGTACGGATCGGACATCTCACCCTTCCGGAGGTCCGCCCTACCCTTGGCTCCGAGCACATTACGGAATACCGTAACAAGCTGGAATTCACCTTCTCGCGGCGGCGCTGGGTATTGACGGGCGAAGATCCGGAAACCCTTACGGACGAGCAGCGGCTCGGTCTGGGAGTCCATGTCGCAGGCTTTTTCGACAAGGTTCTGGACATTGAACACTGTCATCTGCAGGCCGAACCCTCCAATGCCATCCGCCTCTTTATCAAGCAATACGCCATTGAACACGGTCTCACCTTCTTTGATTTGCGCGAGCAAAAGGGCTTTTTGCGCAATTTGACGGTCCGTACCACCTCGACCGGGGAAGTTATGCTTTTGGTGGCGTTCGGCCCCGAGGCGCTCGAAAAAGGGGCAAAAAAGCAGATGGAGGCTTTGCTCGATGCCGTCGCAGCACGTTTTCCGGAGATTACCTCGCTTTATTACGCCATCAATCCCAAGTGTAACGATGCCCTGGGCGACCTCCCCTGCACGCTTTACGCCGGCAACGAGGCGGTTTACGAGCAGATGGAGAACCTGCGATTCAAGATCGGACCCAAGTCTTTCTACCAGACCAACTCGGCGCAGGCCTATCGTCTCTACAGTGTGGTAAGAGACCGCGTTCGTGAGGCGATCGCTAGTTTACAAATGTACAATATCGAAGCTGGAGAGGCCCAGAAGCCCGTTATTTACGATTTGTACACCGGCACGGGAACCATCGCTTTGTTCCTCTCGTCGCTGGCTGATAAGGTGATCGGTATCGAGTATGTGCCTGAAGCCATCGCGGATGCCAAGGTCAACGCAGCGGAAAATGGTATTACCCATGCGGAATTCGTGGCCGGCGATATGAAAGATATCCTCACGTCCGACTTCATTGCAGCCCACGGGCGCCCCGATATCGTGGTCCTGGACCCTCCCAGGGCCGGTATTCACCCCGAAGTGGCGCAGGTTCTGCTGGAGGCTGCACCGCAGCACATGGCCTATGTGAGCTGCAATCCGGCCACCCAGGCACGTGATCTGGCGCTTTTTGCGCCGGATTATGAGATTGACTTTGTCCAGCCGGTGGATATGTTCCCCCACACGACGCACGTTGAAAACGTGGTGAGCCTTCACAGAAAATGATCCGACTCTATACCCTTACCTCTGATCTCCACAGTGAGATGATGGCCGATGCGGCCGCGGAACCCTTTGTACAGGGTGTTGAAACCGCGCTGGGCGAACGTTTTTGCTTTCGCGGAGCTGACTTTTCCGATTATGGCAGCGACGGTGCGCTTGATCTGTTTTATGTCCGGACCGGCGGAACGGAGGGGCTTTTCAAGCAGGTATTCTGCGCAGAAAATGCTACGCCCCGTATTCCTGGCGGGGCTCCCGTACGGCTGCTGACCAGCGGTGAGAGCAATTCCCTGGCAGCATCGATGGAGATTCTCTCCTATCTGCGGCTCCACGGTCTTCCCGGCGAGATTCTGCACGGTTCCGCAGCAGAGATAGCCGCACGGCTGAAAGGCGGTGCCCCCTGCCCTTCTGCGACGTTTCATCGGCCGTTGGGCCATTCCCGGCTGCTGGCCGGCCAGCGTTACGGAATCGTCGGACACCCTTCCGACTGGTTGATCAGCAGTGACGTGGATCCCCACAAAGCAGCGGAAGTACTTGGCGCAGAGCTCGTAGAGATCGAAATTGAGGAGTTGGTGAGATTGTGGAAGGAATTCGATGCGCTACGGCGAGGAGATTCCGCAAAGGCGGAACTCGCCGAAGGCTCTTTTCGTTCCGCCGGGCGGAGCTCCGAAACCGAAGCATCGAATTCCTACGGCCTGAAGCCGCTGAATGTACCAAAGTTCGGCAGATCCATTTCCCATGAAGAGTTCGCGAAAGCCCTTCGCGTCTATGAATCTTTACGAAGAATCGTTGATAAATACCATCTTAACGGTTTGACCCTGCGCTGTTTCGATCTGCTTACCTCCATCGGAACTACCGGTTGCCTTGCGCTGGCGTTGCTGAACAGTAACGGGATTGTTGCGACCTGCGAGGGCGATGTTCCGGCCATGTTGTCGATGGCCGTGGCGCTGAAAGTGGCCGGCACACCCGGTTTCCAGGTCAATCTGTCCAAGATTACGGGCGATGACCTGCTCTTTGCGCACTGCACCGTGCCGTTCAATATCGTCGAGGATTACTGCTATGACACGCATTTCGAGTCAGGGAGCGGCGTAGCCGTTCACGGCGAGTTCCCCACTGGCCCCTTCACCCTCTTCAAGGTTGGTGCGCAACTGGAGGAGTTTGTGGCAGAAGATGTGCAACTAACTGCCAATCAGTACGAAAACCGTCTTTGCCGTACGCAGGTTCACATTCAGGCACCCGGCCTCCCCGCCTACCTGCTCTCCGCCCCGCTGGGTAATCACCATATTCTGATTCCCGGCGCGTATGCGGCAAAACTCAACGAGAAACTCTGAGCTGCCAGCGCGCGTAAACGATAATGGCAAAGAGGACGGCTGCGAAGCCGATTCCGTAGCAGATCCAGAGATTTAGGCTGAAGGCCTTCATCATTAGGAATGTCGAGCAGACCCAGGTCATCCAGAGGGCCGGAATCAGCGTGATCCAGACAGGTTTACGCTGCAGCGTGAGATAGACTGTCAAGGCCCAGAGCGTAAAGACGGAGAGTGCTTGGTTAGACCATCCGAACCAGCTCCAGATCAGGTTGAATCCATTCGCGTCATTCATCTGCCACATCAGGATGCCGAATACCACGGCAAAAAGCGGAATACAGATGTAGAGGCGTTTGCGGACGGTCTTCTGCTCGAGATGCAGGAAATCTGCGATAATGAGTCGTGCGCTGCGCAAGGCAGTATCACCGCTCGTGATCGGAGCCGCCACCACGCCCAGTAGCGCCAGAATGCCGCCGAAAATGCCCAGCCAGTTGCGGCAGACGATGTTTACGATGCTTGGTGCGTCATTCAGCGCCGCTGCGCCACCTGCCATCAGTTCGTAGGCCGGCTCGGGTTTTCCATAGAAGAAATAGCTGGCCACAGCCGCCCAGATCAGCGCTACGATTCCTTCCGTGATCATGGAACCGTAGAAAATGGGTCTTCCCAGCTTCTCGTGCTTGATGCAACGGGCCATCAAAGGACTCTGGGTTGCGTGGAAACCGCTGATCGCACCGCATGCAATTGAGATAAAGAGGCAAGGAAAGATCGGAGTCGTGGCCATTGTTCCGCCCGGGGTTTTGCTCAATCCGTCCCAAATCTCCGGAATGACCGGAAACTTGACGAAAAGTACCACCATCAGCGCTACGGCCATGAAAATC
>JAFSWO010000085.1 GCA_017450165.1 Bacteroidales bacterium
ACCTGGAACATCCAGGGCTGGCTCAGCTCGCGCTCGGCTGTCAAGGGCTCCGGCAACAGCCAGACGAACATCTTCTCGATGTCCCTGGGCTACTACGCTCCGGTTCAGTCCGGCGCCACCGCCCGCTACTCCGGCGATATCTCCTCCTGGACCTGGACCCACGGCAGCGGCAATGACGCCGTCACCCGCTCCTACGGCTTCACCTACGACGGCGCCCACCGCCTGACCGATGCCCGGTACTACACCGGCACCGCGGCCTCTTCCGTCACCAACAATCTCTCCGAGAGGAACATCAAGTATGACCGCGCCGGCAACATCACCTCGCTGACCCGCTACGACAACAGCGCCACGCCCGTCGCAACCACCCTCTCGTACTCCTACACCGGCAACCGGCTATCTTCCATCGGATCGGCCAGCTACGCACATGATGTCAACGGGAACATGACCACCGATGGCCGGCGGGGATTCTCCCTGACATACAACCTTCTGGGGAATCCGGTCTCCGTGAGCTCCGGGGGAAACCCCGTGGCCAGCTATACCTTCCTTTCCGACGGCACCAAGGCCGGAGTCGAGAACGGCTCGGACGGATTCTACTATCTCGGTTCCTTCACCTTCAACCGCAGCAAGGCTGTCGAGAGCGTCGCCTTCGGCGGCGGGCGGATCCGCAAGACAGGCACCAACAGCTATGCTATCGATTACTACATCACGGACCACCTGGGGAGCGTGAGGACCATCGTCAATGCCAGCGGCTCCGTAGTCGAGCAGAACGACTATTATCCCTTCGGCACCCGCCACGCCAACGGCCTGACCCAGCTTACTGCCAACCGCTGGCGCTACAACGGCAAGGAGGACCAGGTAACTGGCTCACTCGGTTATCTCGACTACGGCGCCCGTTTCTATGACCCGGTCATCGCCAGATGGAACAAAACTGATCCCCGAGCCGATGAACAACAGAAGTTCTCCCCGTATTCCTTCTGCGGTGGGAACCCGATTCTCCATGTCGACACCGACGGGGAGATTATTGAAACTGCTTGGGATGTCGCATCTCTGGTTATGGGTGTGCAAAGTTTTGTCAGCAATGTTAAACAGGGAAAGGTCGGTGCAGCCATCGTGGATGGGATAGGCATCCTTGGTGATGCTTTTGCTGTTGTAGCACCCATTATTCCAGGCGGCATCAGCGTCGGTGTTGCCGCCGTACGGGTCGGGAAAAACATCGATCATACGGTTGATGCCGCCAAGGCTCTTGATCGTGGTGTGGATGCTACGAAGACAATGGATAGGGTAAAGAATACAGCAACGGGAGTTAAGCACACATCCTCCTCCTTTGATTCTGTGCAGAAGTCTTCAAGAGCTGCTAGAAGAGAAGTTATGCGTAAGGAGGGGATTCCAACCAGCCAACAGCCTATTTTTCAAGGGAAAAATCAGTCAGGACGAGATTATTTGTATGAGGTTCCAACGATAGGCGGGGGACAAACTACTAAATCAGTTCAACAACAAACATTGGATAGGAGTCATTTAGACACACCTCATTGGGAGGCCGGTGAGGTAAAAAAATACGATGGGAAAACTGAGTACAAATATGGAAGGCCTCGTCTAAAGAATGGAAAAAGTAAAGTGGAATATGATGAATAAAAAGATTATCTTTTAGTTCTTATCTTCAATAGTTATGATCACGGAAACAAGCAGGCGACAATTATACGGTCGCACAAATTACATGAAACCTTATCTTAATGAATTACGCCTACTTTTCTCTTGCGGATTCGCAGAAGATGACATTCTTTCCCTTAACGAATCTGAGGCGATACTGAAAAAGAAGGCCCAAAAAAGACGCTGCTTGGTATTTGAATGCGTTTTGCCTTTTTCTAAGCGCGAAGAAGCCAAACAGATTCTTCGAACTTTTGATTTCCCAGTCAATCTACCTTATTATCTTTGGGTCGAATATGCCGACACCTGTGGTCTTGCCATGATATCTTCCCTTGAACCTTTTAACTGGGATTTTGACTGGGACATTGACTCGAATGGGATCTTTAGTTTCACGGATATTTACATAAAACGAGAGATTGTATTTGATTTTTACGAAGATGAAGACAACGGGCAGCAAGTACTTCGCATAGCATTATCAGCATTGGAATAGTGTAGGGCATTCTCGTAAGCGAATGGTTCGTAATAGAGTTCTACATTGCCGACATCGTCCGCGAAATTTCTGGATAGTCCGGATTTAAGTCCCTCCCAGAGCCGCCCGTGACAGCGCTTTGCTTCCGAGGCGGCTCTTTTGCCATCCTCACTTTCTATGCCCGCGGGCGCCTGCTCTCCGAGAGCACCTCGGTGAACGGCAGCGTCACGGCCACGATGGCCTATGCCTACGACCCGCTTGGCCGCCTGAAGACCACCACCGCCGGCTCCGGCGCGGGCGCCGTCGCCACCACCGACACCTGGAACATCCAGGGCTGGCTCAGCTCGCGCTCGGCTGTCAAGGGCTCCGGCAACAGCCAGACGAACATCTTCTCGATGTCCCTGGGCTACTACGCTCCGGTTCAGTCCGGCGCCACCGCCCGCTACTCCGGCGATATC
>JAFSWO010000086.1 GCA_017450165.1 Bacteroidales bacterium
GAGCCACACTGGGTGTACCAGGTACACCCCCTGAAATCCAACCTCGTCCAACTGACAAGGAAAACACCCGTCGCCAGGGGCACTGAGGCCCTTCTCCGCCCTCGGCAACTGGTTTTCCCTCCTGCTAGGGGCGCCAGAGCGCTTCTCCGCCCTCGGCGACTGCTTTCCTGTCTGCCAGGGGCGCTGGGACCCCTCTCCGCCCCTGGCAATTGCTTTTTTCTCCAGCCAGGGGCACTGAGGCCCTTCTCCGCCCCTCGTAACCGCGAAGACCGAAGGATGGCTCGCGAACTTGGCAAGAGGATTCCACGAAATAGACATTCTACGCTCTTCTGACTGGAATCCTCTTACGAAAATAGGCCGTTTGACGCGTTTTTGGATAGGAGGATTCCACCCAGACCACGCTACAAGGCCATTTTAGTGGAATCCTGCATCAACTGAAAGTTTCTTTCGTCAGTTGAAAAACTTCTCTAGTCATGGCCAGCCACCTATCCCAGTAGCATGCAGCAATCTGACCTAGCTAGCATCTGATCTGGCCAGCATCTGTCCTAGCCAACATCAGTTTTCAAGTTGATACTGCCCGGCTTTCGGACATCTGGTTTCCGTGCTGAAATCCGGCATCCCCCGTGCAAGCGCGGCCGCCGGGAGTTTTGGGAACTCCCGGCGAGCCCGCGCTAACCGCCGCGCTTGATTATGCGTGGCGGTGGTGCACCAGTACAACCCACTGTCTTTGGAATAAACATCTAACGCTTCCCCGCAGGGAGCAGCCGCGCCTGGTTATGCGCGGCTGTGATTCGCCCGTACCGCGCCTCACTGAAAAGTATCCGTGTCCTTCCCATCCCTCTCCCAGTACCTCAAAGAAATAGACCTGTTTCTTTCCATCTTTCCTCTCTTCTCCCCTCAAAAAGCGTGATGAGCAACAGGTTGATTATCAGCCAAAACACGAATCTCTAGCCATTTCGATAAGTACCAGTGATTTCAGAAAATGTTCACTGTCAACAGTTTGCTCATCACGGCCTTGTGTGGGTATAGGATGTAATGGTGCACCACTGGCGCTCCATACGGAGAGCATCAGCTGCCGGGAAATCCGGACGAGCCCCCAAAGTTCGTCCGGATCTCCGTCTGCCCGGGATCGGTCGGGGCTGGGGATGTTGGGGAGAAGGCGGAGGGACAGGATCAGACCAGGGCGCCGAGACACTTGCGGAGGCTGTCGGTCCAGTAGGGGATGGCGAGACCGAAGGTCGCCTTGACCTTGGTCTTGTCGAGGACCGAGTAGGCGGGACGCCTGACGGGGCTCGGGAACTCGTCGGAGTGGCAGGGCTGGATGTCGCAGGCAGTCTGGCCGGAGAATGCTGCTATCATCTTGGTGAAGTCAAACCAGCTGCAGACGCCTTCGTTGCTGTAGTGATAGATGCCGGCGTGCGGATAGGCTTCCGAGTCAGGCGAGGAACCGCTGATAGTTTGCTGATAATCAGCGAGGACCGTGAATATGGCCACGGCGAGGTCGCCGGCGTAGGTGGGTGTGCCGGCCTGGTCGAAGACGACCTTGAGCTGCGGCTTTTCGGCCGTCAGGCGGAGCATCGTGCGGACGAAGTTCTTGCCGAATTCGCTGTAGAGCCAGGCGGTGCGCAGGATGACATGCTTGCAACCCACGCGGGCGATGGCCTGCTCGCCATGGAGCTTGGTCAGCCCGTAGACGCCCGTGGGCGTGCCGGTCTGCTCTTCGCGGCAGGGGGTGTTGTACGGGTCGCCGCCGAAGACGTAGTCCGTGCTGATGTGGACCAGCAGGCCGCCGGCCTCTTTCATCGCAACGGCGAGGTTCTCCGGAGCCTTGGCGTTGAGGAGCTCCGCCAGTTCGGCGCGCTCCTCGGCTGCGTCCACGTTGGTGAAGGCTGCGCAGTTGACGATGGCGTCAATATGCTCCTCGCGCACCAGGGCACGGATGGCATCCAGGTCGGTGATGTCGAGCCGGCGCGTGGACGTGTCCACGGAGGCGCCGGCCGCGAGCTTCTGCAGCATGGCCACGGATTCTTCCGAGGCATCAGTGACGTCGGTGAAGATGAAACGGGATCCGCCGGTCAGGCCGGCAAATGACGGAGCGGCGGCGAGCAGTCGCATCTCATTGCCAAGCTGGCCGTTGGCGCCGGTGACAAGGATTCTCATAACTTGACGGGATGGGATTCGGGATCAGGCCCGGAATAGCGAAACTCAAACGGGGTACCTGTCTCGGCGAGGGTGGGACGGAGGCGGTCCTTTTCGCTCATGATGGCGCGGTCCCATGGAATCTGCCAGTCGATGCCGAGGGCGGGGTCCAGCAACTGGATGCCGGCATCGGCTTCCGGATGGTAGAATTCGTCACATTTGTACTGGAAAACGGCAATCTCGCTCAACACGGCAAAGCCGTGGGCAAAGCCCTTGGGGATGAAGAACTGCAGGTGGTTCTCTTCCGAAATCTCCACGGCCACGTGCTGCATGAATGTAGGCGATCCCTTGCGGATGTCCACGGCTACGTCGAGCACCCGGCCCTGTACGCAGCGGACCAGCTTGGCCTGGGTATAGGGCGGATTCTGGAAGTGCAGGCCACGTACCACGCCGTACGAAGACATGGATTCGTTGTCCTGGACGAAGTTCACGGTGTGTCCCAGCAGGGGCGCGACCTGCGCGTCGAAGTCGCGCTGGGAGAAACTCTCGAAAAAATAACCGCGTGCGTCCTGGAATACGCGCGGTTCCAGGATGAGCAGGCCTTCAATATCTGTTTGTATGATGTTCATTATTTGCGTTTTTCGTCCTCGATGCACTTGAGGAGATACTGCCCGTACTGGTTCTTGAGCATCGGTTTGGCGAGCTCGCGCATCCGCTCCTCGGTGATCCAGCCGCGGTGGTAGGCAATCCCCTCGAGGCAGGCGATCTTGAGGCCCTGACGCTTTTCGATGACCTCGACGAAGATGGAGGCCTCGGCGAGGCTGTCATGCGTGCCGGTGTCGAGCCAGGCGAAGCCGCGGCCCAGCGTCTGTACCTTCAGCTCCTTGTCTGCGAGGAATACCTGGTTGACCGTGGTGATCTCCAGCTCGCCGCGGGCGGAAGGCTTGATGTGCTTCGCGACGTCCACCACCTTGTTGGGATAGAAATACAGGCCCACGACGGCATAGTTGCTCTTCGGCTCCTTGGGCTTCTCCTCGATGGAGAGGCAGTTGCCCTCCTTGTCGAACTCCGCCACGCCGTAGCGCTCGGGGTCGTCCACCCAGTAGCCGAAGACCGTGGCCTTGCCGTCCTGCTCCGCCGCGCGTACGGCTTCCTTGAGCAGCGGGGTGAAGCCCGTGCCGTGGAA
>JAFSWO010000087.1 GCA_017450165.1 Bacteroidales bacterium
CCATTTCCCATTGAAATAAAGCGCATTGGCCAGTAGCAGCCGGATGGAGGGTTCCGGGTTGTCCAGAATCTTGGGAATCATTCCGTTGGTATTCTTGTAGGCCCAGTTGTTGACCGTATTCACGGCATTCTGCGTGGCAAAATCCAGGTTCGCCACCTCCGCGGAATAATAGAGCTTGGCAAAGTCGGCGTAGTCTTTCTTCAACGGAAAACTCATGGCCGGCCAGACGGCGCTGGCGATGTTGATCCGGGTGGCGGTATCAACGGCAAAGAGCCCTTCGCACATGGCTTTGTAGTAACTGCCGATCTGCTCTGCCGTAAAGCCGGAGAATCCCAGCGTAGAGGCCATCTGCGTGAAGGTCTCTCCATTTGCGCCTGAAGCGGCCAGCGAGAGGCAAAGCGATGCGCTGAAGGGAGAAATCATCAAATTGCTGTCTTTCTCTATGGCGACGATCCGACGGAACAGGCCCAGTGCGAATTCATTCTCACAAGCCTGAACCGATGCCTGTTCTTGCGTCAGGACGATATCCTCAAGCGGCTGCAGTTCCTTCTGGGGAGGATCAACCTCGCCTCCACAGGAAGCGGCGCCAAAGAGCACCGTCATAGACAGTGCAACGTAAAGAATGGTATTCTTTTTCATATGGATACGGTATTAGTTGTTAGGATTGAAGTGGGCCAGCACGGTCTCCTGTCCGAATACCTCGTCCCCTTTCTTGACAAGCACTTCGGTATCCAGCGGCAGGAAGAGATCGATGCGCGACCCGAATTTGATAAAACCGGCCTGGGCCGTTTGCTCCACCCGCTCCCCTTCACGCGCGTAGCAGACGATGCGGCGCGCCAGGATACCGGCAATCTGGCGGAACATCAGCATATGGCCATCGTCGGTCATGACACCGATGGAGGTGCGCTCGTTCTTTTCGGAAGCCTTCGGATGGAAAGCAATCAGGTAACGGCCAGGATGATAGTTGTAATAGGTTACCTTGCCGCTGACGGGCGACCAGGTGACATGAACGTCGAATACGGAGAGGAAGATGGAGATGCGGATGCACTTGCTGTGGAAAAACTCATCCTCCTCCACCTCGCGGATATCCACCACATGGCCATCGCCGGGGGCAATCACGAGATTCTCACCCCGCACTGAATCGCGATGCGGAACGCGGAAGAATCGGAGCATGAAGATGGCAAACCCGAGGCTGATGACAGCCACGATGATATTCACCGTCATGTTGCTGCAGAACACAAAGAAAAGCACCGCCACTGCAATCCAGAGCAGCGCGTTGACCCAGATGATACGAATTCCTTCCTTATGGATTCTGATGCGACTCATGCGAGAACTCCCAAACAGGCAAGATAGAGTGCTGCGGCCGGGAAGGCGAAGAACAGATCATCAAACCGATCCAACACTCCGCCATGGCCGGGAATAAAGTGACTGGAGTCTTTCACCCCGAAGTGACGCTTGATCAGCGATTCGAAGAGATCGCCGAAGATACCGGCCACAGCCGCCACCAGTGCGAGCCCCAACCACTGCCAGAGCTTCATCACGTCCACCTGCAACCAGCCATAAACCAGCCAGCCCAAAACGGCGGCAACCAGTGCAAAAAGCACAGCGCCAGCCACGCCTGCCCACGATTTGTGGGGCGAGAGCGTCGGACAAAGCTTCGGACTGTCCGGACGTTGGCCGAATGCCATTCCAATCGCATAAGCGCCGATGTCCGCAATCCACGTGATGGCGATGACCGGTGCGATGAAGGCCGGCGTAAAACGAGATTCCGGACCGTTCACCAGCGCATACGATACAAGCACAGGCAGCAGGATATAGAGCAGCGGGAAGAAGAGATGCACGTTGAAATCCGGCTTGCGGGCACCGTCGATGACCAGCAGGACCATCGCTATCGCCACCAGCAGAGCCGTGATCAGCAGCGTGATCGGACTCTGCCAGAGGAAGAAGGAGACGGCGGAAACCTCCGCCAGAATGATGCAGACCATCTCCTTGATCAGGTGACGGTCTACAGACATCCGGTAATACTCAATGGTGGAGAGCACCACGACGGCGGCCATCAAGGCGGTATAGAGGTACTTGTTGATCAGCACCCCGGTCGCAGTCACGAGCAGAACGGCGACACCGCTGAGAATCCGCTTAGGCAACTCCTTCATCTTTCAGTATCTTATTGGGGTCCTGTCCGCCTTTGCGGGGACCGAAAACCTTCTCCAAATCTTCTGAGAATATTACTTCGCGCTCGAGCAGCATCTGCGCAAGCTGTTCAAACCCTTCGCGATTCTCGGTGAGTACGCGACGGGCTGTTTCATGCGCTTCATCAATCAGCTTGCGGACTTCATTGTCAATGACTTCCGCAGTCTTTTCACTGTAAGGACGCGTCAGCGACATTTCGCTGCGGCCCGTGGAATCATAGAAGGAGACGTTCCCCACCTTGTCGCTCATACCGAAGTAGGAGACCATGGAATAAGCCTGGCGGGTGAGTTTTTCAAGGTCGTTCAGCGCGCCGGTTGAGACGACGCCGTTCACGATTTCCTCAGCCACGCGTCCGCCGATGGTAGCGGCCATCTCATCCTTGATTTGATCAACCGTGTGAAGTTGACGCTCTTCCGGCAGATACCATGCTGCGCCCAGTGCCTGTCCGCGCGGGATGATGGTCACCTTGAGCAGCGGATTGGCGTTCGGCAGCAACCAGCTGACCGTAGCATGACCAGCCTCATGGTGGGCGATGGTCCGCTTCTCTTCCGGCGTGATGATCTTGCTCTTACGCTCAAGACCGCCCACGATGCGGTCGATGGCATCCAGAAAGTCTTGCTTGTCGATAGCCGTTTTATCGTGACGGGCAGCGATCAGGGCCGCCTCGTTGCAGACATTGGCAATATCGGCACCGGAGAATCCCGGGGTCTGCTTGGCCAGGAAATCAATCTGGAAACCGTCTGCCAGCTTGAGGCCGCGCAGATGCACCTTGAAGATATCGAAACGCTCCTTGAGTTCCGGGAGCTCCACGTGAATCTGGCGGTCGATACGGCCGGCGCGCATCAGCGCGCGGTCCA
>JAFSWO010000088.1 GCA_017450165.1 Bacteroidales bacterium
CGCATTTGCGCCGCGCCTCTCCTTCTTCTGGGCGATCGGTATGAACCACTTCATGGAGATTGCCAAGATGCGTGCAGCCCGCATGCTCTGGGCAAAGATCGTGAACCAGTTCAACCCCAAGAACCCGAAGAGTCTCTCGCTCCGTACCCACTGCCAGACCTCCGGTTGGTCGCTCACCGAGCAGGACCCGTTCAACAATGTGGCCCGTACCTGTATCGAGGCAATGGGCGCCGCACTGGGCCACACCCAGTCGCTGCACACCAACGCACTCGACGAGGCCATCGCACTGCCTACCGACTTCTCCGCACGTATCGCGCGTAACACGCAGATTTACATTCAGGAAGAGACACAGGTCTGTCGCAGTATCGACCCGTGGGCTGGCTCCTATTACATCGAAAGCCTGACCAACGAGCTGGCACACAGGGCCTGGGGTCACATCCAGGAGGTCGAAAAGCTCGGCGGTATGGCCAAGGCCATCGAAACCGGTATCCCGAAGCTCCGTATCGAGGAGGCTGCTGCCCGCAAGCAGGCGCGCATCGACTCGGGCGCAGACAAGATCATCGGAATCAACGAGTACCGTCTGGAGCATGAAGATCCAATCGAGATTCTCGACGTGGACAACACCAAGGTTCGTGAGAGCCAGATTGCCCGTCTGAAGGACCTCCGCGCGCACCGCAATGAGGCCGCCGTACAGGAAGCCCTCGCTGCCATTACCCACGCTGTGGAGACCAAGACCGGTAACCTCCTTGAACTTGCCGTCGAGGCAGCCAAGGTGCGTGCAACCCTCGGTGAAATCTCCGATGCATGCGAAAAGATTGTCGGACGTTATAAAGCAGTTATCCGTATGAACACTGGTGTTTACTCCGCTGAAGTCAAGAACAATGCGCAGTTCGAAGAGGCCAAGAAGATGGTCGCCGACTTCGCCAAGAAGGAAGGCCGTCAGCCTCGTATCATGATTGCAAAGCTCGGCCAGGACGGTCACGACCGCGGCGCCAAAGTGGTGGCTACCGGTTATGCCGACTGTGGTTTCGATGTCGATATGGGCCCGCTCTTCCAGACTCCGGAAGAGGCTGCTAAGCAGGCGGTTGAGAACGATGTCCACGTGGTGGGCGTCTCCTCGCTGGCTGCTGGTCACAAGACTCTCGTGCCGCAGATCATCGCCGAACTCAAGAAACTCGGCCGCGAGGACATCGTCGTGGTCGTAGGCGGCGTGATTCCCGCTCAGGACTACGATGAGCTCTATCGCGACGGCGCCATGGCCATCTTCGGCCCGGGTACCCCGATCGCAACGGCCGCCATCAAAGTCATGGAGATCCTGAACCAGAAGTTCGAATAATCTCCTGATAACGCATCAAAAAAGAAGGGTGGCCTTGCGGTCACCCTTCTTTGGTCTTTCCCCACGAGGCGATGGCCCCTAGAGCACGGAGCGATTCTTCATGGCTGCGATACGTTCTTTTAAGAAAGTTGAAAGGGTCGTACCGGTTAAGAACTGTAAGATAATCATATTGATTTGTGTGGAATGTTGCAAAATATTTATTTTTTTCATTTCTTTGTACTTTAATACGTTTGGTATGTAGGCTCCATACGGAATAGTGAATTGTTACGAACCCTAACTTATATTTACTCAACAATTTGCAATAAGTTAAAAACACAGTTTAATTTTTGTTTAACCAAACCCTAAAACCTATGAGGAAATTCTATTCTTTGGTCACCTCTCTTCTGGTGATGGTTCTCCTCGGCGGCGTTGCCTCCGCTCAGACCATCAACGTGAAGGGTAACGTGACTGACAAGGCTACGGGTGAACCCGTTTCCTTTGCATCGATTCAGATCAAAGGTACCATGCAGGGCGCTACGACCGACCTGGACGGTAACTTCGCGATCGATGCTCCCGCAAACGCTACGCTGATCTTCAGCTTCGTCGGCTACAAGACCGTTGAGGTCGCCGTTGCCGGCCAGCGTACGATCAAAGTGGCGATGGAATCCGAGGCTGAAAGCCTGGACGACGTTGTGGTCGTCGCATACGGTACCGCCAAGAAAGAGTCGGTCACCGGCGCACTGGCTACCGTCAAGCAGGAGTCTATCCAGCAGCGTCCTGTTGCCAGTGTGACTGACGTACTTTCCGGTATGTCGGCTGGTATTATGGTCAACACGGGCGGCGACCCTGGTGACGACGCTTCCATCCGTATTCGCGGTTTCGGTTCTGTTTCCGGCAGTAACTCGCCGCTCTATGTGATCGACGGCGTTCCTTTCGGCGGCAACATCTCCGACCTGAACCCGAACGATATCGAAAACATCTCCGTGCTGAAGGATGCAACCTCGGCTGCCCTTTATGGTAACCGCGCATCGAACGGTGTCATCCTGATTACCACTCGCCGTGGTACCTCCGATAAGGTAGGTATGAGCGTCAGTGTCAACCAGGGCTTCTACAACCGTGCGATTCCTGACTACGACCGCGTAGATGCAAAGCAGTTCATGCAGATCTTCTTTAACGGTTATGTCAACAACCTGCAGTCGGGTGCAACGGCTCTTTCCAAAGATGCAGCTATTGCCAATGTTCGCGCCAACCTGACGACCTACCTTGGCGACTACAACATCTTCAATGTCGCTACGGCAGATCTGTTTGATGCAGACGGCGTTTTCAACGCTTCCGCTCAGATTCTTCCGGGTTACACGGACCTGAACTGGAATGACGCAGTTATGCACGTGGGTTACCGTCAGGACTACAATGTCAACGGTTCCGGAGCTTCCGCAAAGAGCAATTACTTCTTCTCGATGGGTTATCTCAACGACCAGGGCCAGACCATCAACTCCGGCTTTGAGCGTTGGACCGGCCGTGCAAACGTCCAGGTGACCCCTCGCAAGTGGATCAAGGCTGGTATCAACGTGAGCGCATCCCTCCAGGAGCGCGACTATCGTAGCGACGGTACCGCTTATGCGAACCCGATCTACCAGGCTTCCATCATGGCGCCTATCTATCCGATTTACCTCCACAACACCGACGGCAGCTTCCTGCTCGATGAGAATGGCGAGAAGCAGTACGACGGTGGTGAGCTTTACGCTCGTCAGCAGTGGCCTTCCCGCCACTCCATCTGGGAGGCTGAACTCGATGTTCGCCACGTTAAGAGAATCACCACAGAGGCTCAGGCTTTCACTGACATCAAACTAATGAAGGATCTCACCTTCACCGTCAAGGCTGACCTCAACCTCCGTAACAGCAAGGACCGTACCTACAACAGCGCCATCATCGGTGACGGTGTGGGCAACAACGGCCGTGCTTCCCGTACCGAATACCTCTATACCAACTACACCTTCCAGCAGTTGTTGAACTACAACCGCACGTTCGGTGATCACACGATTGAGGCTCTCCTCGGTCACGAGTACTACTACAACCAGTATGACTATCAGTACGGTTACAAGACCAACCAGACCTTTGCCAACCGTTACGAGCTCGTCAACTTTACCGATATCACCAGCTATACCGGTTACTATTCCGGATATCGTCAGGATTCCTACTTCTCCCGTCTGAAGTACAACTTCCAGAACAAATACTTCGCAGAGGCTTCGTTCCGTCGCGACGGTTCTTCCAAGTTCTACGAGGAAAACCGCTGGGGTAACTTCTGGTCCGTCGGTGGAACCTGGGTTCTCAGCAAAGAGGACTTCATCAAGGATATCAACTGGATCGACAACCTCCGCTACCGTGTTTCCTACGGTAAGGTGGGTAACGACGGCGGTATCGGCAACTATGCGTACATGGGTCTGTACCGTGTCGCTGAGAAGTATGCCGGCCAGACCGCTGCCTTCAAGACGCAGAATGAATCTCTGGGTCTCAACTGGGAGTCTGAGAAGGCATTCTCCACGGCTCTCGAAGGCCGTATTTTCGATCGCACCGACTTCACCCTCGAGTTCTTCGACAAGAGAACCTATGACCTTCTCTTCGAAGTGCCCGCTCCGTATTCACAGGGTGGTATCGGACACTCCGAAACCATTTGCTCCACTACGAGTAATATCGGTTCCGTCCGTAACCGTGGTGTGGAGATCACCGTTGACCACGCTATCATCAAGACCAAGGACTTCTCCTGGAACTTCGGTTTCAATGCCACGATGCTGAAGAACACCATCCTGAAGCTCCCTGAGGCTACCATCACCAACTATGACGGCCTCCAGAACGCCATCGTCGACGGTACCAAACTCATTGCTGAAGGCCACGGCCGTTATGACTACTGGCTCTATCAGTTCGTGGGTATCGACCAGATGACCGGTCTCTCCCTCTATGAGATTGATTCCGACAAGTACTACATTCTCGATGAGAATATCGTAGGCCAGCGTTGGAACGAAGACCTCAAGGACTTCGAAGACTTCAATAAGGATCAGGTTCCTGCACAGTACCGCGTTGTCATCGACGGCAAGGAGTATGTAACCCATACCACCTACGCTAAGAAAGACTGGTCCGGCAGCTCCATTCCTAAGATCTTCGGTAGCTTCAATACCTCTCTCCGTTACAAGGACTTCACCCTCTCCGCACTCTTCACCTATTCCCTTGGTTCCAAGTGCATCGACTATGCATACCAGAGCCTGACCAATGTCACCAACTCTCCTCATGCATACCATGTTGATGTGCTCAACGCATGGAAGGAGATTCCTGACGGCATGAGCGAAGATTCCCCGAACCGTATCGATCCGAACGGCTTCCCTCGTTCCGACGGTTTCTGGAATTCCTATACCAATGCTACTTCTACCCGCTCGCTGATTAGCGGTAACTATCTGATTGTTAAGAATATCAATCTGAGTTACAAGCTTCCCAAGAAGATCGTCAGCAAGCTGGATGTCAGCAGCATTATCTTCAGCGCTTCTGTAGAAAACCTCTGGTCCTTCACCGCTCGCAAGGGTCTGAACCCTCAGCAGAGCTTCTCCGGTGCTGTGTACGGCTACAACCTGAACACGCCGCGTGTAGGTACCTTCGGTGTCAAAGTTAATTTCTAATGCAAGATAAATGTTTACGAATATGAAAAAGTTTTCTATCATAACTCTCGTTCTTGCGTCTGCTCTCATTCTTGGTTGCTCCAAGAATGCGCTCGTTACCGAGCCTTCTTCCAGTACGGCTACCGCCACCATCTTTACGGATACGGAAACGGCAGCCCTTGCTGTTAATGGTCTTAACCGTGTTATGTACTGCCAGTACAACGATTATAGCCAGGGCTTCAACGGTGAAGGTACCATCCGCCTCTATCATGGTGATTACATGGGCCATGACCTGATGGTTGTCAACCGTACCACCTACCAGAATACCCAGAATGGTGACTACTTCGATTCCAACACGGCTACTTTTGCAAGCTATGCTTGGTATTATTACTATATGTTGATTGGTAACGCAAACTCCATCATCAACAATATTGACAACGTAGCTGGTCCCGAAGCAGACCGCAAATTCCTCAAGGCACAGGCTCTCTGCTACCGTGCATACGCATATAGCAACCTCGTGCAGCTCTTCGGCCGCCGCTGGTCCGACGGACCTGACAAGCCCGCTTGCGTGCTTCGTCTGATTGCCGGTGGTGATGACAAACTCGACCGCAGCACGGCTCGTCAGGTTTATGAGCAGATTTACAAGGACCTCGATGACGCTATCCAGCTCTTCACCGAGTCCGGTAAGGATCGTCCTGCAGGTGAATTCTATAAGATGAACCTTGACGTTGCACACGCAATTTATGCTCGTACCGCTCTTACCCGCGAAGACTGGCAGAAGGCCCTCGATCAGGCCAAACTTGCCCGTGCAAACTACCCGCTCATGAGCGTGGCAGACTACAAGGCAGGTTTCTGCAATCCTACCAGTGAGTGGATCTGGGGTCTCTACAATGTTACTGATGAGACTATTTACTACTACTCTTTCCTCGGCTACATCGCTTACAACTCCAACGCAGGTAACGTTCGTACGACTCCGAAGGCGATTAGCAAGCACATCTTCGATCAGATTGCTCCGACCGATATCCGTCGTGGTCTCTGGCTTGACCCGGCCGGCTATGAATCTGACATGAATGCGGAGACTAACCTCGCCAAGGCTCAAAAGAATACGAACGCGCTCTACAATTACGGCTTTGCATATGCATCGGCTGACGGTCGTGTCGGCCTCTACAGCACGGCATACGTGGCAGGTTACATGCAGTTCAAGTTCCGCTGCAACGAGGCTCCGGGCAACGGCCACCAGCCGCTCTTCCGCTCCTCTGAAATGCTGCTGATTGAAGCTGAAGCTAATTATCAGTTGAACAAGCCGACCGATGCTCAGGCTGCTCTCGTAGAGCTGAATGCAACCTCCGGTCGTTACCCGACCTACACCTGCACCAAGACCGGTACGGCTCTGATGGATGAGATCAAACTCTATCGCAGCATCGAGCTCTGGGGTGAAGGTTTCAACTGGTTCGACCTCAAGCGCTGGGGCGACAAACTCGAGCGCAAGGCAGCTGTCAACGGCGGTAACTGGATGTCTTCCTTCGCGGTTACCATCAACCCGAACGAGAAGAACAACTGGACCTGGACAATTCCTAAGCGTGAAACCGACTACAACAAGGGTATTCTCTCTGTTTCCAACATTGACTAATTCCCTGTTGTTTTCCTGATGGGCGGGGCGGCTTTCGGGCCGCCCCGCTTTTTTGTGCTTCGGGGCAGACTTTAAAATACTTTTTGTAAATTTGCCCGATTATAACTAAATTTCATGAGACTGTATCGTTACTTTCTGCTGGCGTTCCTGTCGCTCTCCATCCTTGCCGGATGCGGCTCAGGGCCCGTTTCAGACAATACTGATCCGGAGGTAGCGGCCGCTTCCGCACTGGCATCCCGCGTGCTCCCTGCCAAGGCGGATCGCTTTGTTTTCGAGACGCTCCCCTCAGCAGAAAAGGATTACTTCACGCTCCGTCAAGAGGGCGGAAAGATCGTAATCGGCGGCAACAATGCCGGCGCCATGGCGGTCGGTCTCAATTATTACCTGAAGTATTATTGTCACCGCGAGGTGGGCTGGTTCGTCTGGGATACCATCCGGATGCCGCGCCGCCTGCCCAAGGTGGAGACCCCTGTCCGCATTGAGGCCCGCGTGCCGCACCGCTTCTTCTTCAACTATTGCACTTACGGCTACACGATGCCCTGGTGGAACTGGGCGCAGTGGGAGCATGTGATTGACTGGATGGCGCTCAACGGTGTAAACCTGCCGCTGGCCATTACCGGTCAGGAGTCTGTCTGGTACAAGATATGGACCCAGATGGGCCTTTCGCCCGAAGAGGTGCGTGCCTACTTCACCGGTCCGGCGCATCTGCCGTGGCACCGCATGCAGAATATCGACCGCTGGGGCGGTCCGCTCCCCGAATCCTGGCTGGAAGGGCAGGAGGCCCTGCAAAAACGGATTGTGGCGCGCGAGCGGGAACTCTCCATGCGTCCGGTGCTGCCCGCTTTTGCCGGTCACGTGCCGCGCGAGCTGAAGCGCATCCGCCCCGATGCGCCCATCACGCAGCTGGAGGCATGGTCGGGCTATCAGGATGAATATGCCTGCAGTTTCCTCGACCCGATGAGCGAGCTCTACACGGAGATCCAGCAGAAGTTTCTGGCCCTTGAAACCGAACTCTACGGCACCGACCATATCTACGGAATTGACATCTTCAACGAGCTGATGCCCCCTTCCTGGGAGCCCAAGTACCTGGGGCGCGTGAGCCGTCAGGTCTACGAATCGCTGGAAAAGGCGGACCCGGAGGCCACCTGGCTGCAGATGGGCTGGCTCTTCTATAACGAACGCAAGTACTGGCTGAACGACCGCGTGGAGGCCTACCTGACCTCTTTCCCCACGGAGCGCCAGCTGATGCTGGACTACTACTGCGAACGGCAGGAGGTCTGGCAGCGCACGGAGAAGTTCTATGGCGTGCCCTACATCTGGTGCTATCTGGGCAACTTCGGCGGCAACACCATGCTGGTGGGCGACCTGAAGACCATCGAGGAGCGGCTGGAAAATACCTTCGTGAACGGGGGCGACAATTTCTGCGGAATCGGCTGCACCCTCGAAGGGTTCGACTGCAACCCCTATATATATACATATGTGTTGGAGAAAGCGTGGGACATGCCCCAGCACCGCTCGCTCGCAGAGTGGCGGGAGCACCTGGCCATCCGGCGCGCCGGCTGCATCGACGCTCCCCGCCAGGAGGCGGGGAAACTCCTGATAGACAGTATCTATACGGCGCCTTCCCGCCCGGGACAGTGCCCCCTGATCAATATTCGCCCCACCTTCGGCAAGTACCGTACCTACTATGCGAATCCCCGAATTGCCTACGAAAACGCCACCCTCTTCGAGGTCTGGCGGCTGCTGCTTACTTCCGGCGGCCGTGGCCCGGCCTTTGACTTTGATCTGGCCAATATCGCCCGGCAGGCCATGAGTAACCTCTTCCTCACGGAGTTCCGTGCCTACGAAGAAGCGTACTCCGAGCGTGACCGTGAACGGATGGCGGCCCAGCGGGAGCGGCTCCTGGGGCTGATTTCCGATGTGGATGGGATGGTGGGCTGCTGCCCGTACTTCCTGACCGGCATCTGGATTGCCGACGCTCGATCCTGGGGCGCTGACGCAGCGGAAGCCGATTATTTTGAGCAGAATGCCCGCAATCTGCTCACGACCTGGAGCGACAAGGATATGCTCTTGAACGATTACGCTTCCCGCACCTGGAACGGCCTGACGAAGACCTTCTACGGTGAACGCTGGCGGATGTTCTTCGATGCGGTGGATGCAGCTCTTGATGCGGGGGGAGAATTTGATGAAGAGGCCTTTGCGCGTTATCACACAGCCGTCACCGACTTTGAAAAAATCTGGTGGGAAGAGCGTGTGGGTGCCTTCCCGACGGTACCTACCGGTCCCGTACGTCTCCTGGCTTCAAAATTGTATGATAAATACAGCCCCTTACTTGAAACAAACAAATAGTACCATTATATGAGAAAAGTATTGTTATTCTTCGCAGCGCTCCTGCTGCTGGCGGTCCCGGTTCTCAAGGCAGATGATATCTCCTTGTCCAAAGCTCGTCAGGCAGCAGAGACCTTCTTCGCTCAGTGTGGCGTGGATACCCGCGCCGGCAGTTCGCTGTCGCTGATCGGAACGGACCAGACCATTGCGGCCACCCGCAGCAGTCAGGCTCCCGCCTGGTATGTATTCAACCGGCAGGGCGGTGGATTCGTCATAGTTTCCGGTTCGGATGCCGCATTCCCGATCCTTGGTTATTCGCTGGAGCACACCTTCTGCCCGCTTGAGGAGATGCCTTCCCACATGCGGGAATGGATGGAGCTCTACAGCAACCAGATCAACGAGCGCAGGAGTTCGGGCCAGCGTACTACGGAGAAGGAACTTGCACGTTGGGAATCTGCCCTGACGCTGACGCGCGTGGAAGGCGCTCCCGCATCGCTCGACCTGCAGACCGCAGACTGGGGCCAGGGTGCTCCCTTCAATCAAAAGTGTCCGATTGATTCGAGTGTGATGAAGCGTTGCGTTACCGGCTGTGTTGCGACAGCAATCAGCGAGGTTCTTTATTTTTACAAGCAGCCTGCGCACGGATCCGGTACGATAGCCAAGTATACTAAGAATGGCGTCACGGTGGGACCTGTTACATTGGGAGAAGATTACCAGTGGGATAATATGCTTCCCAAGTATAAGGACGTTTCCTATACTTCCGTGCAGGCTGATGCCGTCGCTACGCTTTGTGCACACGTCGGGGCCATTTGCAAGCTTTCCTACGGCGTCAGTTCAACAGCCGGTTCCACGGCGACAGGCGTCGAGGCGTTGATCAAGTACATGGGTTATGATAAAGGCGCCGTACGCTATTCCCGCAGTTATCATTCCCTCGATGAATGGAGGTCGATTCTCAAGAATCAGATTGCTGGTGGCGATCCAGTCCTTTTTGCCGGAAATTCCGGTTCTGCAGGTCATGCCTTCGTCGTAGACGGCTATGATGAGGCTGACCGTTTCCTGATAAACTTTGGCTGGAATGCTACCAGTAACGGTTATTACCAACTGGATGCATTCGGAAGCTATACAGTTTCGCAGGTGGCTTATATAGGCGTCAAACCCTCGAAAGGCAATTCCCAGACGCCCAACCTCTACCTGAAACCCAGTCTGCCCACATATAACGGCGTGGTTCCTTATACGGGCACTTTCTCCGAAGGATCTTCTTTCAAGGTGCGGTTTGGACAGGTGTACAATTATGGTTTTTATGATTACAGCGGCCGTGTCAATTTTGCACACATGGATAAGAATGGATCGATTAAATCCATTATGCGCAGTGCAGATATCAGTTTTACACTTTCTTCAGGAACAACTATGAGCTGGTCCGGGTACCAGACGCTCAACGTGACGATGCCGATTGAACGCGGAGACCGTGTAGTTCCGGTCTACCGTGCTTCCACATCGGACACCTGGCACAAGTTCTCCTATAGCCAGGAAGAATCGTTCTCTCCTGAAATGATGTTGCACATCAGGGACTTTACCTCCGTCTCCTACGATAAAGCCAGCGGCGTCTTCACGTTGAAGACCTTCGCCGGTACCGTATGGTCGTTGGTAAACGCTTCTGAGGAAACCGTAGCAAGCGGAACCGTTCCGACCAGCATGGAACTTGCGCTAAAGTGTTCCGATTATCCCTCCGGAAGCTATCGGCTTTCCCTGACGATGGGGACACAGTTTTTAAGTTTAACTCTGATCTTTTAATCTAAGCGAGTGATTATGAAGAATAGATTATCATTTGTCGTTGCCCTCGCCGCCTTGTCGTTGCTGACATCTTGTGCCCGGATTGAACCGCTGCCGGTGAATGGGGTATCCGGTGAGAGCCGCACATTGACCGTCGTTTGTGACCGGGGCTCCGATGCTTCGCGTACAGATATTGACGGATATAATCCGGTTTGGAGTGCCGGTGATGCTCTTTGGGTATCGGATGGAACAGAGTCTGTCCGGGTGGTAGTTCCTGCTGAATTTGCGGGAATGGATCATGCGGACCTGACCATTTCCGGAGTCGATTTTTCCAAGACGCTCTATTTCCTATACCCTTATGATGAGAATGCAAGTGCCGCTTCAGGCCGTATAGAGGTCAGCGTTCCCACGGTTCAAGATGGTTCATTTGAGAAAGCCCATCTAGCTGTCGGTTCCTGTGAGCCGGCGGAAACCACTGTTTCGCTGAAGAATGCATCTGCCCTTCTCAAGTTCTCGATTGACCGGGAAGACCTGGCCATCATGCAGATCAACAACAGCAGCGCCTTTTCGGGATCGTTCAAGGTTACGGCGGCTACCGGAGCCAAGTATTCCAACAAAGCACCCTATTCGCTCAAAACCGTTCGGATGGACTTCAGCGGAAAAGGTGACAAATATATTTCCTGTATGGCTGTCAGCTTGGCCAAGGGAGCCCGCTTTACCTTTGTTACCAAAGACGGACGAATGGGCGGTATCTCAACATCCAAGGCTAATTCCCTGGCCAACGGTTCAATCTATGATTTAGGCGCCCTTGACGACCGGATCGTTTTGGACGAAACACCGGCTGTCACGCTTGGAACCCAGGAAACTTCCAACTGTTACGTCATCACCCAGCCGGGTAATTACCGTCTGCGTGCCGTCCGTGGAAACAGATCCACGTCAATCGGGGAGGCGGCTTATGGCGAACTGCTTTGGGAAACGGTGAATACGGGCACTTCCCCGACAAAGAATTCACTGGTCAGTGACGTCGCATATTATGACGGATATCTCTATTTCAGTATTCCGGATGAAATCATAGCGGGCAACGCCCTGTTGGCTGCCGTCGATATTACCGGTACCGTTCTCTGGAGCTGGCATATCTGGATTCTCCCCGAAGGTTATGAGGACCAAACCTTTGCGGAAGGCGATCCGAATCCGTATAGCGGTGCCGTGATGATGGATCGTAACCTGGGCGCCCTTACTGCAACCCCAGGCGATGTGTGTGCCAACGGCCTTCTCTATCAGTGGGGCCGCAAGGATCCGTTCCCCGGATTCGGTGTCCTGAGCGGTACGACCGCCGCGAAGGTTGCTGGGACAAGCATTACAACCGTCCCGCAGACTACTGATAACGGAACGGTAGAGTATTCGATTGCAAATCCGACCAAGTTTATTTACAATGAGTCTTCCGACTGGTTGGCAGTTTCCGATGCAAGTCTCTGGTCAGCAGGGGCAAAAACAATTTATGATCCCTGCCCGGCCGGTTATCACATTCCTTTTGCCGACGCCCTTTCCGGATTGACCTTGGCAAATACCCCGTGGAATGATACCAAAAAGGGTCGTTCCATCAGCATAGACGGACAGTCGGTCTGGTTCCCGGCCGCTGGTACCCGCGCATCTAAAAGCGGCAGCCTGCAGAATGGTGGAACCAACTCGTACCTCTGGCTTGACAAGAATGTTTCGACCGGCCAGAATGCGTGGAGAGCATCTTCGGATACTGTCGGCGTCACGCCGAAAGCACAGCCGCAAGCTGCCGGCTTCTCTGTCCGTTGCCAGAAATATGTGGTTACCGGTGAAGAACAGACCGTGACGATAGGGCTGACCGCTTTGGCCGGCGAAACATATCTCTCGCCGTATCTTACTACTGACACCTACGCTTCGGCAAAGGTTTTCTGGGGCGATGAGAGTTTTGATACATTGGGTGTGGAAACCTTCCTGGAGCACCTCTACGCTGCAGCGGGTTCCTATTCGCTGGTCGTTAAGTGTTACTCGGTCTCGGGCTTCAAACTGAAGAGCCTGGGCGATGTGACTTCCATTGATGTTTCCGGTTTTTAATGAGGAGAAAGCTATGAAAAAGCAATACATTACCCCCGATATTCTCATCCAGAACATGGAAACCGAGCAGGTGATTGCCGCCAGTGAGGTGAATGGCAATCTGCCTGGATTTACGCCGGGAAACTTTACCTGGTAAATCAAGGAAGATCCGCAATCTGCGCGACCACGCGGTTTAGCAGCCGGACAACTCCCTGCAGCCATTCTGCAGGGAGCTCCGCCGGCGCTCCGGCCACTGATGCCAGCAGGGTGATGACCGTCAGATAGAGTGTCGCCGTAACCAGAGGCAGCGTCAGCAGATTCGTAATCAGAAAATAGACCGGGAAGCTCCGAAAATAGAGCCAGACCGGAATAAAGGTAGCCGCCTGGCAGGAAATGGCCAGTGCGGCTCCGTTCCATATGGCGGTCAGGGGCGGAATGCGGCTGCGAAGCATTCCCCGGAGACAGGGATAGAGTCCGAAGATTCCGATACAGGCGCAAAAAGAGAGCTGGAACCCGATCTGCCGCGGGGCTTCCGGATGAAGCAGGGTAATGAGGAGCGCACTGATGGCCAGTGCATTCCATCCGTCTTTGGGGCGGTTTGCCAGGGCGGCGCCTTCGTAGAGGGTAATCATCAGTACCGCCCGCGAAATGGAGGAACTCATTCCGGATACCAGCGCAAAGAACCAGAGAAGGCCGAGCACCACAACCGATCGGACGCAGCGCAGCCGCCGGTTGCCGCCCAGCGGATAGAAGAGGGCGATGAGCAGTTTGTAGAGAATGCCTACGTGAAGGCCCGAAAGTGCAAGCAGGTGGGAGGCCCCGCTTTTCCGGTAAGACGCCCGTGTGGTGCGGTCCAGTTCCAGTTTGTCCCCGATGGCCAGCGCTTTGACGACCGCTCGCTCGCCACCGCTCGGCAGCAGGTTTTCCAACCGGCGGGAACAGGCGCGTTGGGCGGCCTGGCAACGGGCTTCGATCCATCCCTGTGCGGCGCTGCGACCGGGCATCCGGGCGGTCTGGAGGGCAGCGGCTCCCAGCAGAAGGAAAGTGAACAGGATGGGGATGAGTTGACGCCGGAATAAGGCGATGGCCGCACCCCCGCATGCTGCGGCAAGGTATCCGCCGGCGGGGAGGGGAAGCCATCCGCCGAGCAGGTCTCCGAAGAGAAAAGCCATTGCGCAAAGAACGATATGCCTACCTTGCCTCATAACCTTTCAAAGATACAAAGAAGGTGCAGTTTTTCACCCAAAAATGGTTAACTTTGCGCGGTTTAATCGATTTTTAACAAAAATACCATTCATATGATCGTATTAGTATTGAATTGCGGCAGCTCTTCGTTGAAGTATCAGGTACTCGATATGAAGAGCGATGACAACTATTCCCTGCTTGCAAAGGGCCTCGTAGAGCGTATCGGCGAAAAGATGGGCGCCCTGACCCATCGCGTTCCGGATCACGACAAATACACGGTAGAGATGCCGATTCCCGACCATACGGTGGGTATCAAGGCAGTGCTCGACCTGCTCGTTTCCAAAGAGCATGGAGTCCTCAAATCCCTCGATGAAATCCAGGCTGTCGGCCACCGCGTGGCACACGGCGGCGAATACTTCAAGGGCAGTTCGCTGATTACTCCCCAATCGCAGGAAGAAATTGAAAAACTCTGCGTGCTCGCTCCGCTCCACAACCCCGCAAACCTTCTGGGTATCAAGGCTATCAAAGAGCTGATGCCGCAGGTTCCGCAGGTGGCTACCTTCGACACCGCCTTCCACCAGACGATGCCGGATTACGCTTACACCTACGCAATTCCCTACGAATACTATGAGAAATACGCGGTCCGTCGCTACGGCTTCCACGGCACGAGCCACAAGTTCGTAGCCGCCGCTGCCGCTGCGTTTGCCGGGATTGACCTGAACAACTCCCGCATCATCACCTGCCACCTGGGTAACGGTAGCTCCATTACCGCTGTCAAGGACGGCAAGTGCATCGATACCTCCATGGGCTTCACGCCGCAGGAAGGCGTGCCGATGGGCACCCGCAGCGGTACCGTCGACCCCACCATCATGTCGTATGTGGCTGAGAAGGAAAACCTCACTCACAAAGATGTGGAGAAGATTCTCAACAAGAAGAGCGGTCTGCTCGGCATCTCCGGCGTCTCCTCCGACTGCCGTGATATCGAAGAGGCTGCCAAGGCCGGCAACGTGCGCGCTTCCCTCGCACAGGATGTGCTCTGCTATGCCATCAAGAAGATTATCGGTGCCTACACGGCTGCCCTCGGCGGCGTAGACCTGATAGCCTTCACCGGCGGTATCGGCGAAAACTCCGCGCCCACCCGTTTCGCTGCCATCCAGGGTCTGGAATACCTCGGCATCGAATTCGACGAAGCCGTCAACAAGACCATCCACGGCACCGAGGCGATGATCTCCAAGCCCACCTCCAAGGTGAAGGTCTGCGTGATGCCGACCAACGAAGAGCTGGTGATCGCCCGCGATACGATGAACATTGTCAAATCACTCAAATAAATAAAACCACCATGATCAAAAATTTTGACGAACTTTTCGAAGTGCTCCGTTCCAAGAGCAAAAAGCGCCTTGTTGCCGCATGGGCAGTTGATGACCACACTGTAACCGCTGCCGGCAAGGCTGTCCAGCTGGGTATCGTAGAGGCTACGCTCGTCGGTGACGCCGACAAGATCGCAGCTGTCTGCAAAGCAGAAAACATCGACCCGGCGCTCTTTACCATCATTGACAACAAGGACGAACTCAAGTCCATCGCACAGGCTGTCTCGATGGTCCGTAACGGCGAAGGCGACATCCTGATGAAGGGTCTCTGCAGCACGGACAAATATATGCGCGGCATTCTCAACAAGGAGAACGGTCTGCTTCCTCCGAAGGCTGTCCTGAGCCACGTTTCCGTTGTCCAGAATCCGAACTATCCCAAGTTCATCATCGTCAGCGATATGGCTGTGATTCCGGCACCGGACTTCAAGCAGAAGCAGGCTGAGATCAAGTATCTGGTGAACACGGCAAAGGCGCTCGGTATCGAGAAACCGAAGGTTGCTGCCGTTGCTGCCACCGAGCAGATGCTCGACGGTATGCCCGCTTGCGTTGAGGCTGCCCTCCTCGCTAAGATGGCTGACCGCGGCCAGATCGGCGGTTGCTACCTCGACGGCCCGCTCGCCCTTGACGTAGCCCTCTCCAAAGAGGCGGTTGCCATCAAGAAGCTCAAGAGCGAAGTAGCCGGCGACGCTGACTGCCTCCTCTTCCCGAATATCGAATCTGCCAACGTCTTCTACAAGGTCAACACCCAGCTTTGCACCGGTGTCCGCACCGCTGCCATCGTAGCCGGTGCCGCTGCTCCGTGCGTGCTCTCCAGCCGTGCCGACAGCATCGACACCAAGCTCAACTCCATCGCGCTGGCTGCAATGACCGCCAAATAGAGCGTGGCTGAGAAGATTCCTTTGGAGCTTGGGACCGAATCGGTCGGCAAGCTGCTCAAAAAATACGCGTTGCCCGCCATCATTGCGATGGCGGCTTCGTCCATTTATAACATGGTGGACAGTGTTTTTATCGGGCAGGGTTGCGGACCGATGGCCATCTCCGGCTTGGCGCTCACCTTCCCGCTGATGAACCTTTCGGCGGCGTTCGGTACGCTGGTCGGTGTAGGTGCGGCTACCCTCACCTCCGTGTTGCTGGGACAGAAGAACTACGATACGGCCAAGCGGGTGTTGAGCAACGTCTTCATTCTGAATGTGCTCATCGGTCTGGTTTTTACGGCCATATCGGTTGGTTTCCTGAATCCCATCCTGCGCTTCTTCGGGGCCAGCGACCAGACGCTTCCCTATGCGCGCAGCTATATGATTCCCATCTTGTTGGGCAATATCATCACGCACCTCTACTTTGGACTGAACTCCATCGTCCGTGTGTCGGGCCATCCGCAGAAGGCGATGGCCGCCACGCTGCTGACCGTGGGCATCAATACGCTGCTGGACCCGCTTTTCATCTTCGTGTTCAAGATGGGCATCCAGGGTGCCGCCATCGCCACCATCCTTTCGCAGAGCATTGCGCTGGTCTGGATCCTGCGCATTCTCTGCGACAAGCGGGAGTTGTTGCACTTTTCGCGGGATACCTTCTCCGTGGACTGGGGAATCGCCCGGCGCTCCATGTCGATTGGCCTGGCGCCTTTCCTGATGAACGTGGCCTCCTGCTTCGTGGTGATCTTCATCAACAACCAGTTCAAGCATTACGGGGGAGACCTGGCTATCGGGGCCTATGGTATCGTCAACCGGCTGGTGTTCATCTTCCTGATGGTGGTGATGGGATTTACGCAGGGTATGCAGCCGATCGCCGGCTATAATTATGGCGCCAAACAGCATGACCGCGTGATGCGGGTTTTCCACCTGACGGTTCTCTGTTCGTGCGTGGTCACCTCCGTGTGCTTTATCGTAGGCGTCTTCTTCCCGCGGACGGCCGCCTCGCTCTTCACGCAGGATGAACAGTTGATCTCGATGGCGGCCCACGGTTTCACAATCGACGTGCTGCTCTTCCTGATTATCGGCCGTCAGATTGTGATATCCAACTTCTTCCAGAGTCTGGGACTGGCCCGCAAGGCCATCTTCCTTTCTCTTACACGGCAGCTGTTATTCCTGCTGCCCTTCCTGGCGCTGCTGCCCCGCTGGTTCGGGACCGACGGCGTCTGGTACAGTATGCCGGCCTCCGACCTGGCGGCGCTCATCGTTTCTGAAGTGATGCTGCTTCGCCTCAAGCGACAGTTCCGGAAGGAGGCTGAGACAGACGTTCAACCCAAGTAAACCGCAGCTATGCAAAGATCAACGTTTATCCTCACGATTGGCCGGCAGATTGGTGCCGGCGGACTCAGGGTAGCCAACCTTCTCTCAGAGCGTCTGGATATCCCGATGTACGACAAGAACCTGCTTGCCGAGATGGCCAAGGCCAGCGGCTTCTCCACGGAAATCTTTCTCTCTTCCGACGAGCGGCCCCGCAAGCGCGGCCTTTCGGCGCTTTTCTCCGGCAGTCGGGCCATGAGTCCCCTCAACGAATCGCTTTCGCAGCGTGCCGTGCTTGGTGACGACAACCTCTTCTCGCTCCAAAGTGAAGTGATGCACACCCTGGCTGCCAAGGGTTCCTGCATTTTTGTGGGACGTTGTGCGGACTATATCCTGCGTGACTGCCCCAACCTTCTGAGTGTCTTCATCTCGGCTCCGCTCGATGAACGGGCTGCACGTGTAGGTGCTGACCACGGCTTCAGCCTTCCCGTTGCACGCCGTTTTGTCTCCGTGGAGGAAAAACGCCGTGCCGACTACTATAACTACTTCACTTTCAAAAAGTGGGGTGATTCCTCCAGCTACGACCTCTGTATCTCGGCCGCCGGTGAGGATGGCCGTGATCGGGCGGCTGAACTGATTCTCTTTGCCCTCCGTCAACGAGGCTTCATCAAATAAACCATCGCTGCCATGGCTGACGAAAAGATCATCTTCTCGATGAACGGTGTGAGCAAGATCCTGCCGCACAACAACAAGGTCATCCTCAAGGACATTTACCTCTCCTTCTTCTATGGTGCCAAGATCGGTATCATCGGTCTGAACGGTGCCGGTAAATCAACGGTGATGAAGATCATCGCCGGCATTGAGACTCCTACACGGGGCGAAGTGGTCTTCGCGCCCGGTTATTCCGTGGGATATCTGGAGCAGGAACCGAAGCTCGATCCCTCCAAAACCGTGATCGAGGTGGTTCGCGAAGGGGTGCAGGAGGTGATGGACCTGCTGAACGAATACAACGAGATCGGCCTGAAGTTCTGCGAACCGATGTCGGACGACGAAATGAACCGCCTGATCGAGCGCCAGGGCGAACTGACCGACGCCATCGAGCATGTCGGCGGCTGGGACATCGATTCCAAGCTGGAGCGGGCGATGGATGCCCTCCAGTGCCCCGATCCGGATGCCTCCGTGGCTACCCTCAGCGGAGGTGAACGCCGCCGTGTAGCCCTCTGCCGCCTGCTGCTTCGCGAACCGGACGTCCTGCTGCTCGATGAGCCCACCAACCACCTCGACACCGAGAGTATCCAGTGGCTGGAGGCGCACCTGCAGCAGTACAAAGGCACTGTCATCGCCGTCACGCACGACCGTTACTTCCTGGACAACGTGGCTGGCTGGATTCTGGAGCTCGACCGCGGGGAGGGAATTCCCTGGAAGGGCAACTATTCCTCCTGGCTGGAGCAGAAGAGCGCCCGCCTGGCCATGGAGGAGAAGCAGGAGAGCAAGCGCCGCAAGACGCTGGAACGGGAGCTGGAGTGGGTCCGGATGGCCCCGAAGGCCCGCCACGCCAAGGGCAAGGCCCGTCTGGGCGCCTATGAGAAGATGCTCTCGGCCGATGTCAAACAGAAGGAGGAGCAGCTGGAAATCTTCATTCCCAACGGCCCCCGCCTTGGCAACAAGGTGATCGAGTGCAAGGGCGTCAGCAAAGCCTTCGGCGACAAGGTTCTCTTTGAGAATCTGACCTTCTCGCTGCCCCCGGCAGGCATCGTGGGCGTGATCGGCCCGAACGGCGCCGGAAAGACCACCCTCTTCCGCCTGATCATGGGCTACGAGAAGCCCGATGCCGGATCGTTTGAAGTGGGTGAGACCGTCAAGATCGCCTACGTGGACCAGCAGCACAAACAGATCGATCCGGACCGCACGGTCTTCGAGACCATTGCGGAGAATTCCGAATATGTCAAGTTGGGCAACAAGGAGATGAACGCCC
>JAFSWO010000089.1 GCA_017450165.1 Bacteroidales bacterium
CCGCAGCGCCGCCTATGCCGCACGCCACATCGCCAAGAACCTCGTGGCCGCCGGCGTGGCCGACCGTCTGCTCATCCAGCTCTCCTACGCGATCGGCATCGCCCGCCCGGTGAGCATCTTCGTCAACACCTACGGCACCTCGCACAGCCGCTTGAGCGACAGCGAGATCGCCATGCGGATCAGCGAGACGTTCGACCTGCGGCCGGCCGCCATCATCGAGCGGCTCGGCCTGAAGAACCCCATCTACGAACCGACGGCCGCCTACGGCCACTTCGGCCGCGACCCGTACGTCAAGGAGGTGGAACTCAAGCGCGAAGGCCGTCTGGTCCGCCGCAAGATCCAGTTCTTCGGCTGGGAAAAACTCGACGTCGTAGATCTCTGCCGCGCGAAATTCCTGTAGACGAGCTCCCGCCGCGAAGCCTGAGGCCTGAGCCTTTCGTCCTGAAGCTGAAGCTTGAGTTTCTCGCCCCGAGACCTGAACCTTGAACCTCTCACTCTATCCGCGCTAATCCGAGACGCGAAACAGCCTTGGCACTTAACTAACTGAGAATCAGTCAGTAGCTTAAAGGGCTCCCCCCTTCCGGCAGGGGTAGCACTTTAAGCATCTCGCTGTAAAACAGAAAGATAGGTGCCAAGGCTTAAAGGCGGCGAAAGGCGGCGGCGAAGGGCGGCGAAAGGCTTTGGATTCTTCCACAGAAGATTTATCTTTGCGAAAAAGAGTTGCAAGCCATGAAGGGAAGACCATCTTTTGACAGCAACGCTGTCTTTCACCTCTACCAAAGAACCGTCAACGGATCCCTCTTGTTCTATTACGCAAGGGATTACATCGTCTTCTACACGATTCTCTCCATCGCCGCTAAAAAGTATGGCATTCAGGTCATCGGCCTGTGTCAGATGCCGGATCATATCCACCTGCTCATCCGGGCCCGAGACCGAAAGACGATAGAACAGTTTGTACAATTCTACAGTTCCAGGTACACTGAATATTTTCATCGGCAATACAGCACGGAGGGTTCTTTGTTCGACAGCCCCTTCGGAATTGCCGAGAAACAGGGCGACAAAAAGATCCGCACGGCGATTGCCTACCTTTACAACAATCCTGTAGAGAAGAAACTGTCTTCATCAGCAGATGATTATCGCTGGAACTATCTCGCCTACAGCGCCTCCGGAGCCCCGTTCTCAACCCCGACGAACCTGGCCTCGTGCCGGCGCGCTTTCCGACGGGCTGTGGCAGAACTCGACTATTATTTCCGTCATTCAAAGCCCTTGAGCGCGGCCGTCATTTCAGGAATGACCGCGAATCTTACTGACGAGGAGAAAAACCAGCTGATTGACAGAATCATTGTCCGCTATCAATTCATCGATTACGAAGCACTGGGATCATACTATGAGAGTTTTCAGATGATGCTCCTTTCCTTCCGGTCGAACACGGGGAGCGAATACGATATCGACGAAGAGTTCGTTCCGGGGTCCGACAAGATTTACTACAGGCTGTTGAACGCGGCGGAACAGATATTCGGGAAAGACTCTTTCAAAAAGGTATTGTCGCTTCCAGAAGAAAAACGTCGGATCAATGTGGAAGTATTGGTTCGCCTGACGGGAGCCTCTTTCCGACAAGTACATAAATTCCTGCATCTGCCTCAGACGCCAGCCGTTTAACCCTCCCGGCTCCTCTTATCAGCAAGGCCCTGAGATTCTGCATCTGCCTCAACAGCCAGCCATCTGAGCGACATCGGCAGCGCTGCCGCTCGACCCCGAAGATCGGCAACTACAGCCGGACCGTCTGCGGGGAGATTCCACAGTCTCTCCGTGGCGGGCGGCGAGGGGTGTCGCCAGCGGAACGGACAGCAGGCGCGGCGGCGAAAAGCGCCTTGGCACTTAACTGACTGAGAATCAGCCAGTAGCTTAAAGCGCTACCCCCTTCCGGCAGGGGTAGCACTTTAAGCATCTCTCTGTGACACAGCGAGATAGGCGCCAAGGCTCGTAGCGTCGAAGCGAAGGGAACGAGAGCGGGGCGTTCAGGCAGCGAAGCGAAGGGGAACGAAGGCGCGTGCGATCAGGCGTCGAAGGTAAAATAGACGGCGGCGGTCGCAGCGATGGCCGCCGTTTCTATGCGCAGGCGGCTGGAGCCGAGGGAGACGGGCTGCCAGCCGGTGGCGACGGCCTGGGCGATTTCCGCGCGGGAGAAATCCCCTTCCGGGCCGATCATCAAGATGACGGGGCGGGGCGATGAGGCAGCGGAGCCTGCGGCGGCGGGCGGGAACGCTTCGCGCAGCACGGCGGTCAGCGGGCGTTTTTCAACGCCCAGCGAGGCCGTCTCGTCGCAGTAGCAGATGCAGCGCAGCGCATCGTCGGCCGCATGGGCGGCCAGAAAATCACAGACGCGGGCAGCGGGCTCCAGCTCGGGAATCGCCCCTTTGTGCGACTGCTTGGCCGCGCTCACGAGAATGCGCTCGACGCGCTCGGGTTTGAAAACCTTGCGCTCGGAATATTCCCCAAAGAGCGGAGTGATGATATCGACGCCTATCTCGGTGGCCTTTTCGGCGAACCACTCGAAACGGTCGATATTCTTGGGCGGGGCGACGGCCATCTGCAGGTGATACGGATGCGAACCATAACCCTCCTGCCGCTCCAGAATCTTGAATTGCAACACCTTGGGGTTGGCGTCGACGATTTCACAGCGATAGAGGCAACCCACGCCGTCCACGACGTGGATTACCTCTCCGTTGCGATGGCGCAGCACCCGGACGCAGTGGTTGGATTCCTCTGCGTCCAAAAGGGTGCCGCCCGTTGAAACGTCTCTGCTGTAAAACAGCTCCATCAGTTACTCTTTGGTGAGCGTGATGGGCAGGTATGCACGATCCAGCACACGGGTGGATGCCGATCCGGTGCCACCCTTCTTGGCGCTGCCGCGCAGGACGACCTGCACATACGGATACCACACGTTGCTTACCTTCGCATAGTGACCCATCAGGACCGCTTCCGAACCGCCGCGCTGCGCGCCGAAGGCCACATTGAAGGAGGCACCGGTCTGCACCGTTGCGGTATTGTTGCGGGAATAAGCACCCAGCGTGAACATCGTAGAGTAGACATAATCGCCGGCCGTATAAGCCGAGGAGATGATGCCTACGGTGGAAGAACCGGTGAGGGTGAGGCTTCCGTCGGCATTGTAAACCGCCACCATCGGAAGGTCATAGCCCTTCAGGCCGGAAATCGTATACGAAGCGTTCGCCTCTTTTTGGGCGATGGTCAGCGTGAAGGTGGAACCGCGCGAATCCCTTGCCGACCAGTTGCCGAGCCAGGAATTATAGGCTGCAGCCGCGTTGGAAACCAGAGAGGAGGCGTACTTGCCGGTCGGTTCCCCATCAGGGGTCAGTCCCACGGCGATCAGATACCAGTTGCCCGCGGGATAGTCCGCCGTAGCTACGGTATCGGCCACGGAATCCGAATAGAGGTAGTCCGCCAGCGTGGTACCGGGATTGGCCGTCACCTTCTGATTCAGGGGTGCGAGCGCATCGCTCCAGCCTGCGGTCTCCATATACTTGGCCATCGTGAGCCCCTTGGCATTGAACTCGGTCTGCGAGAGCAGCATCGTGGCATAGGTCGCCCCTGCAGATGCAGCCTCAACCGTCACGGTGAAGATATCCTGCACAAGGTCCTGATAGATGGACTTGCCGGCGTAAGCGGGCGTCCAGTCCGCATTGACCGAGAAGACCGGGAACTGCTTGATATCGAAACTTCCCTTCAGCGTGCCCAGTTCGTAATTGACCGTACCGGAACGCACGCCCGCATCGTTGGCGGCGATGGAGACTGTAACGGTGCCATCCGCCTGCGCGACGGTGATCCAATCCTGCGACGAGTTGAAAGTCAATTCGCCGCCGTTGGAGGTGTAGTTGTATTCGAGCACGTGGGCGCTGCCGCTCACCAGCGTATCCTTCGGGGTAAAGCCCTTGATGATAATGCCGGCCTGCTGGACCGTGATGCCGAGCTTTTCGTCACCGGAGGTGAGATTCACGCGGGCGTAGCGGGTCTCGTTGTGCGGATTGGCCGTCACCGTCACCGCCACCTCGGACCCGTTGACCGAAGCGGTGCACCAGTCACGGTCGGTAGCCGCCGTGAAGGGGTTTTCCGCCTTCACGACAAAGGATGCCGAACCGCCGGCGGGTTCAAAAACCAGGTCGGACTGCTCCACGGACATCGTATGGGTGGGTTCCACCCAGATGGGCTCCTTCTCGCCACAGGCAACCGCCAGCGAGAGAACCATCAGCAATACACTGCTTTGAATGAATCTTTTCATAGGGCTATCCGTTATTTCTTGGTGAGGGTGAGTAGATTATACATTCGATAGTCGTTGTTGACCAGCCATGCGGTATTGGTCACGCGGCCGTTGGAAGCACCGTCCTTCTCGTAATAGAGAATGAAGGAGTTGATGGGCTTGCCGGCCACCGAAGGACCTGCTGCCCAGTTCAGGACGAAATGGGCGGGATCGGCAGCATAAGAGGCCTCATCCAACTGTGTACGCATACCATACTTGGTGGAACGCCAGAGGGAGTTGGAAGCCGAGGTGTACCACCACGGGCAGAGCCAGACCGTATTGCCGTCCACTTCGCCAAGGGTCTGACCATAGAGGTAGAGGCTGCCGGATGCCAGGTCGTAGGTAACCACCGGGGCATAGTTGGCGTTCATGCCGGTCATCCGGAATGAACGGCGGGACTCAAGCACCTCGAGCGTAACGTCGATGCTCTTCGTGTTGTCGTAGGTGAGCGTATAGTTGCCTGCATAGGCATCGAACGGCATCCAGCCTTCGGGCAGGTTACCGTTCATCGTGACGTCGTAGAAGGCGAGGGTCTGCGCCGTGGCGTTCCAGACGAAATCCTGAATATCCATCCCGGCGAGGTTGTCCACAACGGGCTGGAGGGCCGCATCGACCGTTTTGCCGGAGAGCGCCTTCTTCAGGGTCTTGCTGGTGAAGATGCCCGTTTCCGTGTAAAGGAAAGGCAGTTCCAGAATCTTTGTCTCCACCGCGGCGGCGTCCGTCGTAGCGGGTACGTAATGGTTGAAGAGGATGTGGCGGTTCTCCATATCCAGCGTAACGCTCAGATTTTTCTCCGGAGCGATGAAGCTGGAAATATAGAAGCCGTCACGCATATCCACGACGTTCTGCATGAAGGTAGCCGGGGCCTTGTCGAGCGGGAAGAGGTAATAGATCTGTCCGCCGCGTTTGCCCTTGAGCTTCACGCACTCGGCCTTGGCCTCGAGAATCAGGAACTCGAAGTCGCCTCCGAGGGCCTGGTAGTGACCGGTCTGGCCGTAACCATTCTTGCCGGTACCCGAAGGGGTGCTGTAATAGTGCAGGACGTAGTTGTTGTCATCGAAGGTGAGCACCGGACCGTCGTCCGTCGTCATCTTGTAGAGCGACGTATAAGAGGTCGTCGGATCGCTGCACATCTCACCCCACGCCGTTACCTGGGTGGTGGTGAACTGCAGGGCGACCATGTAACCTCCGTGGATGGCGGTGGTGTTCTCCTCGTTCATAAACTGGTACATGGCCCAGCCGTTCGGAGCCGCTACCAGGATCTCCTGGCATGCTTTGAGCGCCTCCTGCATACGGACAGTCGGTTTCTTGTCGAAAGCGGGCTCGCGGTCTTTTACGCAGGATGCCGCCAGGCCCAGCGTCAGGGCCGCCAGCAGCAGATAAGACAGAATTTTGGTGTGTTTCATCGTAACTGTCCTCCTTTAGTAAATTTCAACGGAATGAAGATCCACCAGGCCGGCCATCACCTCCGCCTGACGGCGCAGAATGGTTTCGCGCAGCGCATCCAGGTCAATGTTGAAGGTCTCCAGCATGTAGGCCTTGACGATACCCATCTTGGTAGAGAGCTTGGCGGAGCCGTCTTTATCGGCGCCCTTGGCCTCTGCCAGCGTATTGGCCCACCAGGATGCGTCTCTGGTAACATAGACGGACATGCACTCGGCGAAGTCCTCACGGTCGGAATGCTGGGCATACCGGGTGATGAAACCGCGCTGGAGATAGTCGCCGGCGTAATCAGCCGCGTTCCAGCTGTCGGCCAGATAGCCGTCTTCGCTGGCTCCGGAAACCTGCGAGAAGGTCACCGGGAAGTCCTTGGTCTGGTTGAGGATGTGGGTAAACTCGTGGTGGATGGTCTTCAGATAGTAGTAGTTGAGATCTTCCGCCGTGGTCGAGTACTTGGGCAGGTAGTTGATACCCATCAGGATAATCTTCTTGCCGCCCTCGGCCGTACCGAGCGTGAAGACACCGTTGTTCTTGTACTCCCACTCGCCCATCAGGAAGAACTCCTTGGGGAAGTAGGTACGGGTGAAGGTCACGCCTGCCACCTCGTCGTAGGAGTCGATGCAGAGGTACTTCACGAGATGCGCCATGACAACCGCGTTGTCATAGGAAGCCGGCACCGAATAGTAGTTCAGGTCGGACTCGTTGTTCTCATAGCGGTACTTGAACTCGATGTTATAGGGATAGACGAAATTCGCGTCCAGCCACAGGTCAAAGGCATTCTTCTCATAGTTGTCCACCGTGATGATGCTGTTCGGGTCGAGCGGCTGCTCGGCGCAGGAGAAGGCAAAGGGAAGGGCAACGAGAAGGGTCAAAACCCAATTGATAGTTCGTTTCATAATCATACGCTCCTTTAGTTGTCGTTACGAGGGTTGGGAGTGAACCCGCCCTGGATAACCTTGTACGGAATCTGAAGGGCAAAACGGGGATCGCGGGCTTCGAGCGAGTCGGTCACAGCGACCGGCACGTAGCCTGCTTCCGTGATGTTGATCTGGCGGCGGTGGACCGTGATGCCGTAGCGGCGCAGATCCTGCCAGCGATGACCGAATCCGATGAGTTCCAGACGCTTGCAGTTGAGCAGACACTGGAGCATCGTCTCCTTGTCACCACCCTCTTCACCGATATCAAAGCCCGGATGGAGGTGCTTCTTGATGGTCGCCTTGCTCCAGCCATGGTAAGCCACGCCGTTGTAGAAGGTCTTAATATTGGCGGGAGTCAGGGTGTAGGTGCTGGTGGTGATGTTGTGCAGCCAGAGATTGAGGTCGTCGCAGGCATCCTGGTAGTTGCCCAGCAGGATGTTCGCCTCCGCCCGGTTGAGCAGGGTCTCGTCGGTACTGAGCGAGAGGCAGATCGTGCGCACATAACCGGTACCGGCCACGGGGTCCGTGTACTGGAAGATACGGGGCACGCGCCAGAAGATGATCTTGTCCATGCTGCCGGAGTAGGTCTTCACGCCGTCACGGAAGGTGGACTTACCCCACGGATAGGTGGCTTCCATGTCCTCGGTGGCCGAGAGATAGGAACCGTGCGAGAAGCGGCTGTAGGTGGAATAGTTAGCCCACACATAACCGTGCGTGGAGTAGCAGGCCTGCAGCAGCAGGTTGGCCGGCGAACTGGAATCGCAGTAACCCGTCGCATGGAGCAGCGGGCCGTTCGTACCGGTGGGCAGGCTGCCCAGGTATGCCCAGTCTTTCAGCATCGTGGCGGGAGATTCGCCCAGCACGTGGTTCGCACATTCGATGGCGCGCTCATACTTGCCGTAGAAGAGATAGAAACGGCAGGCAAAAGCATAGGCCGCATTCTGGTTGAAGTGATACTTCGGAACACGGTAGCGGGAATCGCCCACCAGCGGGAGGCCCCGCTCGATATCGGCCTCGATAGCGGCGTAGAGCTGAGCCACCGTGCCGCGGTCGTGCTGGATGTTGAATCCGTTTTCAACCGCCGTCAGATACGGCAGACCGGGATCGGTGTTGCTGTGGACCGGATCGTACGGCATGCAGAACATCGTAGCCAGCATGAAGTGGTTGTAGGCGCGGGCAATGTAGGCCTCACCGTAGATTTCACGCAACTCGGGGTCGGTCTCCGGACCGAGATTGGGAAGGGTTTCGAGCGCCACGTTGGTGGAGGCGATGGCACGCCAGTGGTCCCACCAGCAGTTCTCAGGGCTTTCGTTGTCACTTTCCGTGATCTCTTCGAACTTGTAAACCTGCTCCAGGAAGCGCTTGCTGTTGTTGAAGGAGGTCAGGCCGAAATCGTCGATGTTGTCGCTCATCATCTCGGCCATCGAGATCATCACGTGGGTCGTATAGGCATTGCCGAGAAGGGAACTCACCTCTTCGCGGGTGTCCACCTCCGCACGCTTGTCGGGATTGACGTCGAGGAACTTGTCGCAGGAGCTCAGGATGAGCGCTGCGGCTGCCAATATGATGGTAAGTTTGGTTGCTTTCATAATCTTCATCCTCCTTTATAAACCGATTTTAAGGGACATGGTTACCTGCTTCGGCATCGGGACGGCCACGCCGCCGGTGTTGAAGAACTCAGGATCCTGTCCGTTGAGTTTGGAGTCGGAGTAGAGCAGGAACAGGTTGGTAGCCTGCAACTTGAGAGAGAGGGAGCCGAGACGCAGCATCTTCGTCACCTTCTTGGAGAAGTCGTAACTGACGGATACCTCCTTCAGACGGACGAAGTCGCCCTTGGCGATTCGCTCGGTGGAGTAGTTGTAGGCGTTGTAGGCATAGCTCAGGTGGGAGTCGTTCCGGTTCTGGATACGGGAGGCGATGACCGGAATGGTCGTGTGGTTTTCGTCGCCCGGAATCACCCAGCGGTCGTTGAACTCCTTAGGCATGGAGGAGAGGTCGTTGTAGCGGGCCTTGAAGACCGGGTCCAGACGGATCACGTTGCCGAAGCTTCCGGTGAGGAAGACATTCAGGCGGAAACCTTTCCATTGGATGGTGTTACCCAGGGAGGTGACATCGGTCGGGTCGGCCGTACCGGAGTACTCCAGGAAGCCCAGCTTGTTGGGATCCGAAGTCTGGAAGTAGATGCCCGTCGTGGTGACGTTGCCATCCTGATCCAGGAAGGTCGGGAGGCCCTCTTCGTTCAGGCCGCGGAACGGAATCGAGAAGATACTGTGGTTGGGGTACCCCTGCATCGCGAATCCCGTACCGGAGACGAGGTCGATCACGCGGCGCGTGGAGAGCAGCTCGGTTACCTCGTTGTGAGTGTGGGAGTAGATGAAGTTGGTCGTCCAGGAGAAGTTCTTCTTCTTGATGTTGGTCGTGGTGAGCGAGAGCTCGAAACCGCTCGATTTCATCGCGGCCACGTTGCCGTACTTGGTCACGGAACCGGTGGTACCCGTGGTGTAGGTCGGACCGATCAGGTCGAAGTTGTTACGCATGTACCAGTCGCCTGCGAAGTTGATGCGGTTGTCGAACATACCCAGCTCGAGGCCGATGTTCAGCTCGTGCTTCTTCTCGTAGGTCAAATCCGGGTTGGCCGGCGAGGAGATGTAGAGGATAGTTTCGCTGTCGCTGGTCGAATAGCGCCACGGGGTGTCCGCGCGGATAATCATCAGCGAGTTGTTCACCGGGCCGCGCTCTGCAGTCAGGGAGTAGGAAGCCTTGAGAGCCAGGTGGGAGATCTTTTCGCGGTAGTCCCTCATGAAGGGTTCGTCGGAGACGTTCCACTTGGCGGAGAGGTTCCAGGTAGGCAGCCAGCGCGCCTTGCGGCTCTTGCCCAGCTGGTTCGAACCTTCGTAACGGATGGTACCGTTGAGGCTGTAGCGTCCTTTATAAGAATAGGTAGCGGTGCCGAAGAAGGCGGCGCGGCGGTCGTAGGTATGACCGATCGTATAGTAATCGTTGCCGTCTTCCTTACCGCGCTTGAAGATACGGTAATCGTAGTTGGCCTCTTCACCCAGGTCATACTGCAGACCCCAGCCGCGGAACCAGACGGCCTCACGGTCAATCGAGTTGGTCTCCATACCGCCGTAGAGGTTGATGATGTGGTCCACGGCGAAGGTGTCGTTGTAGGTAGCCGTCGCGCGGAAGTCCCATCCGAACATCTTGTTGTCGTTGCGCTCGTAGATACCGCCATAGGGCAGGATGATCTCCGGCAGAGCGAACGGATCGTCCGGATCGGTATAGAGATAGCTGTTGTTGTTCTGGATGGTCGTCGTACCGGCAGCGCGGTAAGCCATGGCCTGGTTGGAGTTGTCCTTGATGTAGTGCTGGCGCGTGGAAGCGGTATACTTGGCAGCGCCCAGGACGGAGAGTTCCACCTTGGGGATGGGCTTGTACTTCAATTCTCCCTGGAAGCGGAGGTTGGCCACGTCGATGTCGATGTAGTTGTTCTCCAGCTCGTGGAAGATGTTGAAAGGCGCGTAGTTGCGGGTATAGAACTCGTCCGGGTCCAGCGTACGGGAGGTGTTCAGCGCGTAGGAGTACGGGTTGATATCGAAGTCACGCTTGACCTCACCGTTGACCGCATCGATCTTGGAACTCAGGGTTCCCGGCGCGCGCTGCTTACGATAAGCGGCGTTGCTGATGATGTTGAGGGTGAGGTTCTCGTAGATACGGTGGGTCGCGTTCAGGTTGCCCGTGAAACGCTGCACCGAACTCTGCGTGGTCCAACCCGGGTCGTCCATCACGGAGAGGGATGCGTAGTAGTTACCCTTGTCCGTACCACCCGTCATGGAGATGGAGTGGTTGTGCTGGATGCTGTAGGAGAAGAGACGGTCAAACCAGTCGGTGTTGCGGTACTCTGCTGCGCGCAGATATGCCGCCTTGGCCTCGGCCGTATTGGCCAGGCCGAACTGGCCCGAGGTCTGGTCGTACTTGGTAATGAGTTCGTACATTTTTCCGTAGACACCGCTGGAGGCCGCGTTCGCCGTACCCGCATAGGAGAGGTAACCCTTCTGCTGAAGTTCCTGGTAGATGGACATCTGGTCCTGGGAGTTCATGATGTTGAAGGTGGAATAGGTCGGCTTGAGGCGCATCGTGTATTCACCGGAATAGCTGATGCTGCTGTGGCCGGCCTTACCTTTCTTGGTGGTCACGACGATGACGCCGGCCATAGCGCGGGCACCGTAGATGGAGGTTGCCGAACCGTCCTTGAGGATGTCGAACGACTCGATATCGTCCGAGTTGAGACCGGCGATGGCCGAGGAGATCAGGGTGTTGGCATCACCCGAAGAGAGGCTTTCTGCATCGACCTCGACCACATCTTCCATGATGACACCGTCCACCACCCACAGCGGCTTGGAGCTACCGTAGATGGAGGTGGCACCGCGGACGCGGATCTTCGGAGCGGTACCGAACGTACCGGAGACATTCTGGACCGACACGCCGGCAGCACGCCCCTCGAGGGAGCGGGAGATGTCGGCGATACCAGCAATCTTGGCATCTTCTGCCGAGACTTTTGTGGTAGAACCGGTGAAGAGGCGCTTGTCCACCTTCTGCATACCGGTAACGACGGCCTCCTCCAGCACCTGGGAATCGGTACTCAGGATGACCTTCATGTTCGGCTGCACGGGGACTTCCTTGGTCTTCATGCCGGTGTAGGAGATCACCAGGATCTTGACGGAGGGCGGAACTTCCAAGGTGAACTGGCCGTCGATGTCGGTCACGGTACCAATCTTGGTATCCTTAGCGAACACCGCGGCGGCAATCACCGGCAGTCCGTCTTCCTCGGCAATCACTACACCCTTGACCACCGTGTTCTGGGCGAACGCGGCAGAGGCGAAGAGCAAAAGAGCCACCACCGGGAAAAACAATTTCAGTTTTTTCATAGGTATGGGTTAAATAGTTGTCTGATACAGGGGTACCTGAAAAGGGCACGTATTAAACGTGCAAATATATGTATTTTCCAATAATTGTTAACTTTGTAGGTCTGATACGCTTTAGAATGGCATACGTCGGTCTTATCTCAGATACTCACGGGCTTTGGGACAACCGGGTCCGGGATTTTCTCGCTCCGGTGGACACCCTCTGGCATGCGGGGGACTTCGGAACGATCGAGGTGTTCGACGCCCTCTCCGCCTTCAAGCCGCTGACGGCCGTTTACGGCAACTGCGACGGGGCGGAACTGCGCCGCTGCTGCCCGCCGGTACAGGTTTTCACCCTGGGCGGGATGAAGGTGCTGATGATGCATATCGGCGGCTATCCCGGGCGCTACGACAGCCGGGCCCTGCAGCTGATTGCCGCACACCGGCCCGACCTCTTTGTCTGCGGCCATTCGCACATTCTCAAAGTAATGAACGACAAGCACTTCAATATGCTCACCCTGAATCCCGGCGCTGCCGGAAACTTCGGCTTCCATACCGTACAGACAGCCCTCCGCTTCCATATTAACGGCGGCCGGGTGACCGACATGGAGGTGGGTGAATGGAAAAAGATGATTCAAACAACCTTATAATTATATGAAAGCAAGACTGACTTTGATGCTGGCTTTCCTGCTGTGCGGCAGCGCGGCAATGGCCCAGCCCAATTATGAACTCGCCGACCAGTATTCCGCCAAAAAGGTGGGGGCCATGGTCCATTCCCTCCGGGTGGATCCCCACTGGTTCAGCAATTCCGACAAATTCTGGTACAAATGGGAGACCTCCCAGGGCGTACAGTATTATATAGTAGATGCCACCCGCGGCACCCGCACGGCGGTATTCGATATGGAGAAGCTGGCGATGCAGCTCTCCGAAATCGTCAGGGATCCCTTTGACGCCCAGCACATTCCTTTCCAGAAATTCCGTCTGAAAGACGACAGCAAGTTCACCTTCGAGATCAAGAGTACGCTGATGGTGGAGAAGCAGGATAAAAAGAAGAAAGATGAGGAGGTGAAGGAAGAGGGCAAAGAGGCAAAAGAGGCCAAGAAGCCGGAGAAGCCCAAGAAGGAGAACAAGATCTTCCGTTTTGAATACGATATCGCTTCGAACACCCTGAAGGATGTGACTGAAGAGGAGGAAGTCAAGGAATACCCGCGCTGGGCCAACATCTCCCCCGACGGAACCCGCGCCGTCTATACCAAGAACCGCGACCTCTACTGGATGAGCATCGACGACGTGAAGAAGCTGATGGAGGACAAGAAGGACAGCACCGTCGTGGAGCATCGCCTCACCGAGGACGCCACCGCTGAATTCTACTACGGCGGCAGCAACTACCGCGCCGTGACGGTGAAGGACACCGCCGAGCGCATGAGCGCAACGGCCCGCTGGTCGCCGGACGGAAAGTATTTCGCGATCGAAAAGTTCGACATGCGTCCCGTGAAGGAGCTCTGGGTGATCAAATCTACCGCACAGCCCCGCCCTACCCTGCAATCCTACAAATATCAGATGCCGGGCGAGCCGGGTCCGATCGACTATCTCTGCCTCTTTGATGTCGAGGCCGGCACGCAGCGCATGATTGATGTCTCCGCCTGGAAAGACCAGGCCATCGACATCCTCAACAAACCCCACCTCAAGAAGGATCTCAACGATGATTATCTCAAGAGCATCTGGCTGGGTGACAACGAGAAATTCTTCATCCAGCGCACCAGCCGCGACCTCAAGCGCGTGGATATCTGCACGGTGAACGTAAACGACACCATCGCGAAACCGATCATCGAGGAGCGCCTCAACACCTATGTGGAAACGCAGCCGCTGCGTCTGCTGGAGAACGGCGACATGCTCTGGTGGAGCGAACGCAACGGATGGGCCAACCTCTACCTCTACGGAGCTGACGGCAACCTGAAGAACACCGTGGCCGAGGGTCCCTTCCATGTAGACGCCGTGCTTTCCGTAGATGAGAAAGCCCGCGCCGTTTATTTCCTGGCCATGGGCGTCGACAAGGCCGAGAACCCTTACAACGGCCACGTCTATCGCGTGGGCCTCGACGGCAAGGGAATGAAACGTCTCGACGAGGCGGGCTACAACTCCACCGTCCCGGTCTTCTGCGACGATTCCCGCTACTTCGTCAACACCTATTCCCGCGTGGACTGCGCGCCGATGGCGGCGGTCTTCGACGGCAACGGCAAGAAGGTCTGCGCGCTGGACACCGCCGACTTCTCGCAGCTGCTCGCAGCCGGCTACAAGTTCCCCGAACCCTTCAAGGTCAAGGCGGCCGACGGCATCACCGATCTCTACGGCTATATGTACAAACCGTACGACTTCGACTCCACCAAGACCTATCCGATTATCGACTACGTCTATCCGGGTCCGCAGGTCGAGGGTAACTCCGAGGCGTGGAGCAGCGGCTTCACCCGCAAGGATCGCCTCGCGCAGATCGATTTCATCGTCGTCACCGTGGGTAACCGCGGCGGCCACCCGAACCGCTCCAAGTGGTATCACAACTTCGGCTACGGCAACCTGCGTGACTACGGCCTCGAGGACCAGAAATATGCCATCCAGCAGCTCGCAGCCCGCTATCCGTTCATCGATATCACCCGCGTGGGTATCCACGGCCACAGCGGCGGCGGCTTCATGTCAACGGCAGCCATCCTCAAGTATCCTGACTTCTTCAAGGCAGCCGTCTCCTGCGCTGGCAACCACGACAACAGCATCTACCACCGCTGGTGGAGCGAACAGCACCACGGTATCCTCGAGGAAATCACGGCCAAGGGTGACACCAC
>JAFSWO010000090.1 GCA_017450165.1 Bacteroidales bacterium
CCGCCCGACGTGCGAGACCGCGCCCTTCCGGCCCCTGCCCGCAGGCGACAGCCCGACGTGCAGCGCCGCCCCGCCGGGACCTGCGAAAGAACGAAAACACGGGAATTCGTTCTTCGGCAGGTCCCTAAATGCGATTCGGAGAGAAAGGAGGATTACTGAGGCAGCTGGGCTCCGTAACCTTTTACTTTTCCGAAGAGGTCACTGGCCTTCTCCCAAGGATACTTGTTGCAGTACATCGACGGACGGATGATTTCGCTTCCCTGCTGGTTCAGGCCGAACAGGCGGTTGACCTGGTTGGCGGCCGAATTGGCGTTGTAGCTCTGGGAGCGGATGATTTTCAGGTTCATGAAGCCGTCCAGGTAAGGCTGGTCGATGGCCTCGATGAATGCCTTCTCGCTGGCGGGGAGATCCTTGTTGCCCTCATACTTGGGGCCGATCTGCTCGGCCTCCTCGATGCGGGAAGCAGGCACGGAGATGGTCGCGGCGCCCATGGACGCAAGCTCGAGGTCCCGGCGGTTGGCGAAGAAATAATTGTCGTAGAGGTTGCTGATCTTGGCGGCCTCCATCTGCTTGTTGGACTCGTAATAGACCCGTTCCACACCGCAGTTGCTGTTGCAGCCGAAGATGTTGTGATGGACATCGATCGTGCGGATGCCGTTCATGAAACGGAAGCCCTGGCCCATGTCTTCAAAGCCCTTGGTGCGGGTCCAAGTGAAAAGGACCGTGTTGTGGTGGAAATCCAGGGAGACCTTATCGATGTCGGCATCCTTGACGTTGCCTCTCACCTGGCAGGAGGCATAGCGGCAGGCTACGAAAACGTTGTTGCAGATTTCCATATGGCCCTTGCCCATGAGGGCGGAGATCCCGTAGTCACGGCAGTTGACAAAGACGCAGTTGGAGATGCGGACATTGCCTTCGACATCCATGTGAAGCGCATATTCATCCCCGCTGGAAAAGCCCACGATCGGGCACTGCGGACTGGCGTCCGGCTCCAGGAAACGGCCTGTCAGCACACCCTCGTTGGGGGTGCCGGTGATTTCCAGGTCCACATTGGCGACGCAGTAACGGTTGTTCTCGCCGAGGTCGAAGACAAAGCCGTCCACCACGACATTACCCACAGGACCGGCATAGCCGTAGGGGCGGCGGGCGTTGAAGTTGAACAGCGGCGCGATGAATTTCTGGTCATAAGGCTGGATCTTCGTCACATGCTTGATGACATCCCGCTCGCTGAAATCGGGCGAATACCCACCGTAGATACTGATGAACTTGCCCATTTCGGACGCCTGGGTGGCACTGCCGAATTTCCCGCACTCGATGTATCCGCGGTCCATACTCCCCAGATAATTGCCTTCGGCAACCAGAATCTGGTCGTTCTCCTCCGCGGCGGCGATGGCTTTCTGAAGATCCTTCATGGCTGTGGACGGGCTCAGTCCATCGGCACGGGCGGAACCGGTCGATATGCTGACATAGAGGGTCTTGCCGGCGACTACCCGGGAAGCCGCTTCGGCCTGGGCCGCCGACGCTTTCTCCTGATTGAGGTGCTGGGCACTTTGCTGGACACCTTTCCGGGCCTCATTCTGCAACGCTCCGGTAGCCTTGTTCCCGAGCGAGCGGAGAAGCGAATTGAGCTGCGCGGAGGCCGGCTGCAGCGACAGCAGCATCAGCGCTGCGGCAAGAAGAATGGATACTCTTTTCATAGCAGATATGGATTAAGGTTAACAATGCATGTGGGTTCAATGGGTAAAGATAGCAATTTTTGCGGTAGTAGTGCACGGTATGGTCAAAAAAAAGCGCCGCAGATGTCTGCGACGCCTTCGGAATCTTTTTGCCGAAATAGGGCTTAGCGAAGCTTGGCATAGCCGTAACGGGCCTCGTCCTCGAGTTCGATCTCGATACGCATGAGGCGGTTGTACTTCGCGATGCGGTCGGTACGGCTCAGCGATCCGGTCTTGATCTGGCCGCTGTTGGTCGCGACGGCGATGTCGGCGATGGTGGTGTCCTCGGTCTCACCGGAGCGGTGGGAGGTGACGGTCGTGTAGCCATGACGGTGGGCCATCTCGATGGCATCCAGGGTCTCGGTCAGGGAGCCGATCTGGTTCACCTTGATGAGGATGGAGTTGCCGGCGCCCATTTCAATACCCTTCTGGAGGTATTTCACGTTGGTGACGAAGAGGTCGTCGCCCACGAGCTGGCAGCGGTCGCCGATGGCCTTGGTGAGTTTCACCCAGCCTTCCCAGTCTTCCTCGCTGAGGCCGTCCTCGATGGAGTCGATCGGGTACTTGGTGATGAGCTGCTTCAGATAATTGATCTGCTGGTCGGTGGAGAGCTTACGGCCGCGCGGGTCCTTCTTCTTACCGTCCTTGAGCTGCTTGTAGTCATAGTAGAACTTGCCGTCTTCGCCCTTGAAGCAGAACTCGGAAGCAGCGCAGTCCATGGCGATCGTGACATCC
>JAFSWO010000091.1 GCA_017450165.1 Bacteroidales bacterium
AGAGGCCGAGCACCGTCAGGGCAATCGTGAAGCCCAGACCGACACCCAGACCGTCGCAGGCGGAGTCGAGCACGGAGTTCTTATTGGCAAAAGCCTCTGCGCGGCCCAGCACGATACAGTTCACCACAATCAGCGGGATGAAGAGGCCGAGGGTCTCGTAGAGGGCAGGCACATAGGCCTTCATCAGGAATTCAACCAGCGTCACGAAGGTGGCGATGATCACGATATAGGAAGGAATGCGGACCTTGTCGGGAATGAAGCGCGCCACGGCGGAAATGGCCATGTTGGAGAGAACCAGCACGAAAAGCGTTGCCACGCCCATGCCCAGTCCGTTCAATGCGGAGGAAGTGGTACCCAGCGTCGGGCACATTCCGAGTACCAGAACGAAGGTCGGGTTGTTCTTGATGATACCATCGATCACCAGGGACCATTTACTGCGGTTGCTGCTCATTGTTTTCAGGGTTTAGTGTGCGGAATACATCATAGGCAAGGGTGATGCCCTTGAGGAAGGCGCGTGAAGTAATGGTGGAGGCCGTGATGGCGTCGATGTCGCCATGATACTTCCTGGCATCCATCACCGTGGTGGCGGGATTCTTACCGATAACCTGCGCGCGAGGCGGGCAGGTCGGATCGGTGATCTTGGCACCCAGACCCGGGGTCTCCGCATGGGAGATGACCGAGGTGTTGTAGATGGTTCCGTCGGGGGTGAAACCGACCATCATGACGAGCGTGCCGCCGAATCCGCCGGTGCGAACCTTGACGGCATAACCGACAGGCGCCTCACCCTGACGGGCGGTAAAGACGACGCTCTCACCCACCGGAGTCTTCTCCTGCGAGGGTTCATTGTCAAAAGCGGGAACCACGGCCGCAATGGCCGCATTCTCTTTCTGCTGGTCGCTGCGCGCGATGGGACCGGCCGTCACGTGCTGCACCAGGCCCAGCAGGCCGGCGCAGACCAGACAGATGACGGTCAGCGCAAGGACCATGTTGCCGAAGGTGGAAGGACGAGCTGCCATTACTTTGCCTCCTTCCCGAACCGGCGGGGTTTACAGTATTTGTTGAGGATCGGCACCACGCAGTTCATGATCAGGATGGAGAACGAAACTCCTTCCGGATAGGAACCGAAGTAACGGATGCAGAGGGCGATCACGCCGATGCCGACACCGTAGAGAATCTGACCGGACGTCGTCATCGGGGAAGTCACATAGTCGGTGGCCATAAAGATACCGCCGAGCAGCAGACCGCCGGTGAAGACGTTGAAGAAAGGACCCGTAAAGCGCGCGGGATCCACTGACCAGAAGATGGTCGCGAGGATAGCCACCGTAGCCATGATGGTGACGGGGATGGTGACCTTGATCACGCGGCGGCAGAGCAGGTAGATGCCTCCCAGCAGGAGCGCCACGGAAGAGATCTCACCGATGGATCCGCCGGGACGAATGAACAGCAGCTGCTGCCAGGTGTAGGAACCCGCCAGTTCGGAAGCCACGCCTCCGCTGATGAGCCCCTCTTTCACCACGCCCAGCGGCGTGGCGCCCGTGAAGGCGTCCACCTGGGAGGAGAGCATCGGCAGGTAATCCTGCAGGAAGCCGTGCGGCAGGGTCCACTTGGTCATCAGCACCGGGAAGGAGACGAGCAGGAAGACACGTCCCACCAACGCCGGGTTGAACAGGTTCTGGCCCAGGCCGCCGAAGGTCATCTTGGCGATGCCGATTGCCACCACGGCACCCACGACGGCAATCCACCACGGAGCAGCCGGAGGCAGGTTTAACACGAGCAGCACGCCCGTCACGATGGCAGAAAGGTCACCGATCGTACAGGGACGGTGCAACAGAAAACGGTTGATCAGATACTCGCACAGGACGCAGGTTGCCACGCCGCTCAGCAGCAGGATCAGCACCGACCATCCATAACAGAGGAAGGCGACCAGCGTGACCGGCAGCAGGGCGATCAGCACATCCCCCATCACCCGACGGGTACTTTCTGGACCGTGCAGGTGAGGCGAGGGCGATACGATAGGTTTTTCAGAAGACATATGCTCGGATTATTTTTTTCTGCTACGCATAATTTTCATGACATCGGCCTTGCCGACACGGATATAGTCCAGCAACGGAATGTTGGCCGGGCAGGTGTAGAGGCAGCAGCCGCACTCGATGCAGTCGAAGATCTTCTCCTGCTCCATCTCGTCGGTACGGTTGAGCCGCATCAATTTGTTGAGCAGGAAAGGCTGGAGCCCCATCGGGCAGGCATCGGCGCATTTGCCGCAACGGATGCAGGGACCTTCGGCCCGACGCTTGGTTTCGGCTTCGGTCAGGACCAGCAGCGAAGAGGTTGCCTTCTGGGTAGTGGCCTCCAGGTTACGGATGGCCTTGCCCATCATGGGACCGCCGCTGATGAACTTGGAAGCCTTTGCGGGTGCACCGCCGACCGCTTCCAGCAGATAGGAGTAAGGTACGCCCACGCGCACGCGGAAGTTCTTCTGTGCGGGCAGGCATTTTCCGGTGACGGTAACGATGTTGTCAATCAACGGTTTGTTCTTCTGAACCGCCTCATAGACCGCAAGCGAGGTGCCTACGTTCTGCACCACGGCGCCGGTATCGATCGGCAGGCCCATGGACGGTACGCGACGGCCGATGATGGCGTCGATCAACTGTTTCTCACCGCCCTGCGGATACTTCTTCTTGAGCGGAACCACTACCAGACCGCCGAAACGGATGGTAGCGATCCGCATGGCTGCGATGGCTTCGGGTTTGTTCTCCTCGATACCGATAAAGCAGCGTCCCACGCCCAGGGCCTTCATCATGATCTTGGCACCCATGGCGATCTCATCCGGATGCTCGCGCATGATGCGGTCGTCCGAGGTGATGTAGGGTTCGCATTCGGTACCGTTGAGAATTAACACCTCCGCGGTTTTACCCGGCGGCGGGGAGAGTTTGATATGGGTGGGGAAAGCGGCTCCGCCGAGTCCGACGATGCCGGCATCCTTGATGCGGGCGAGAATCTGCTCGGCCGAGAGGGTCAAATCGCCCTTGAAATCCGGGGTTCGATCGATTTCCGGCAGCCACTCGTCGCCCTCCACGTCAATTACCACGTGGGGAATCAGATTGCCGGCGAGATCCGTGCGCGGTTCGATGGCCTTCACGGTACCCGAAACGGAAGAGTGGACGCGGGCGGAAACAAAACCGGAGGGCTCGGCAATCACCTGACCCACCTTGACCTTGTCGCCCACGGCTACGACCGGCGTAGCGGGAGCGCCCAGGTGCTGCGCCATGGAGATGGCGACCGTTGCGGGAAGCGGAAGATCCTCGATCGCGGACTTGCGCGCCAACTTACTGTCTTTGGGGTGAACACCCCCCATTGCAAAGGTTTTCTTCATAGCACGACTCATTTTTCGATGGGTGTGGCGACGATGGCCTGCACCGGACACTCCGCTGCACATTTGCCACAACCCTTGCACTTGGTATAATCGATATAGGCGAGATTGTTCTCCACGGTGATGGCCTCGAAGGGGCAGACCTTGACGCACTTGCCGCAGCCGATGCAGCCCGCCGTGCAGGCTTTGCGCGTAACGGCACCCTTGTCCTGATTGACGCAGGAGACATAGACGCGACGGCCGCGCGGCCCTCTCGGGCGGAGTTCAATCACGTGGTGCGGACAGGAGCGTGCGCAACCGCCGCAACCGGTACACATGCTGTAGTCGATGGAGACCTGACGGGTGACCGGGTCGAGGCTGACACCGCCGAATTCGCAGGCGTTCACACAGTCGCCCAGGCCGATACAACCCCACTTGCAGCCGGTATCACCGGCATAGAGCGAAGCCGCCACCCGGCACGAGGAAGCGCCATCGTATTGATTGATTTTCTGACACTTGTCCGGTGAGCCCTGACAACGGACAACGGCTACCATCGGAGCCTTTTCAACGGCCTCCTTACCGAGCGTGGCGGCAATCTTGGCCATCACTTCGTTTCCGCCGACGGGGCAGAAGAAGGCAGCCATATCGTCGGCCGCCACCACCTTTTCAGCAAAGGCACGGCAGCCGGCGTTGCCGCATCCGCCGCAGTTGGCGCCGGGCAGCAACGATTCAACCTCTCCGATGCGGGGATCCTCGTGAACCTTGAACTTCTGCGCGACGAAATAGAGGACAATCGCGAAGAAAAGGCCGAGAGCCACCAGAGCGGCAATGGTGTAAACGATAGTCATATCAATAGGATTTTTCTATGGAAAAAGTGAATACGCGGGAGAGCCGGTCCTTGAAAAAGGCCAGACCGACATAGTAGAGCGCCACCGCTGCGATGCCCGTCAATCCTACGAAGAGTTCGGAGAGATGGCAGGCCGATGCGATGAGCATGGCTACGAGCAGAATCACGAGCGGCACGCCGTAGGCCAGCAGCACCGCCCGGGGCGCCAGCGAAGATTTGAGCAGGACAACCACCTTCTCACCCTCTTCGTAGGTGCGGTTCATGGTGCCGATGGTAATGGGAACATCTACATACTTGATGCTCTCGTCGGAGGCGGCGCAGACACTCTTGGCGTGGCAGGCTGCGCAGGCCGACTTGTTGACGATTTCTACCCGGATAAAGTTGTCGAATATCCCGATGACCTTTCCTTCGTGCGCAATGCGGATATCCTTGTTCGCAGTCATCGTCAATCCTCCCTCAGTGCGCTAAGCGGATAGAGCAGACCACCGAATCCCACCGTGCGCCCGTTGATGGAGCCCACGGAGAGAGGCAGTGTAAAGAAGACCGGAAGCCGGTTTTCGTCGTCCGAGAACCAGAAGAACATCTTCTCCTTGGCATCGGCATTCGTGGCATCGAGGGTGTACTGGGTATTCTCTTCCACCGAGTACCCCTTGCGGGTGTACATCGTGGCGGCGTACTTCAGCGTGTTGACCACACCCAATCCGGAGATCTTTTTCTCCTCACGGCCGACGAACCGGATGCGGGCATCAATCAGGTCCTTGTCCACGATCAGCAGGTAAGGTACCGGTTCGGTCATGGTCTCCGGATCCACCGTGCGGAGGTGATAGATCAGGTTGATGATGTCGCGCACCATCAGCGGGTCGGCATAGGTGGTATCGCGGTGCGGCCGGTTGCGCTTGTCGCCCACCAGCCGAAGTCCGGAAGCATCTGCATTCCAGGTGCAGAGCGCTTTTGCCCAATAATCGCCTTCATTGACGTGGCGCAGATAGCTGACCGGTTTCCCCGCAGGCGTGAAGCGGCAGGAGAAGGTGTCGCGCACGCGATAGACCGAATCCCAGAATTTGGTGGTATTGGCTACGATTGAGGCCCGGAAATCTCCCTCTTCTTCAGAGAGTTCCATCCGAGCCCTGATAATATCGGCCTTGATACCGTAGCGGTAATTGATAATCAGGTCTGCACATTCGCCCGCCCGGAAAGGAAGCTCCTGGGCCTGCGAACAGATGGGCGCAAGCACCAGCAGCAGAAGAAGGGCTATCCGGCTAAAACGTATCATCTTCCAATTCTCTTGCAGGGGCGATGCCGCTGTCAACATAGTTATACTTGTAGTCTGCCTCCGGGAAGGAAGCGCCGTCGTTTTCATCCACGAATCGGACCTCGGAGGAGAGGAAGCGCATCTTGACATCCTTCACCTCACCGTTACGATGCTTGGCGATGATGAGCTCGGTATAACCGGGATACGCATTTTCGTCTGCGACGCCCAGCACCTCGGGACGGTGAATGTACATCACGATATCGGCATCCTGCTCGATTGCACCGGACTCACGGAGGTCACTCAGCTGCGGACGCTTGCTGCCGCCCCGGCTCTCCACGCTTCGGTTCAGCTGCGAGAGGGCGATGATCGGAATATCCAGTTCCTTGGCGATTGCCTTCAGAGAACGGGAGATCGTGGAGACCTCCTGCTCACGCATACCGCGCAGCTCGGGCGGACCGGTCATCAGCTGCAGATAGTCGATGATGATGATCTTGACGTGATTATTGCGAACCAGGCGGCGGGCCTTGGAACGGAATTCAAAGATGGAGAGCGACGGGGTATCGTCAATCCAGAGCGGAGCACGTTCCAGCGCAGCCACACCGGCATTGAGCTGGTTCCATTCGGCCTGCGTCATCTTCTTGTTACCGCTCATCTTGTCGGGGGTGATGCCCGTTTCGGAGACCATCACACGCTTGATCAGCTGGGTGGAGCTCATCTCGAGGGAGAACATCGCCACCGGGATGTTGTGGTCCACCGCCATGTTGCGGGCCATCGTCAGCACGAAGGCGGTCTTTCCGACCGACGGACGGGCCGCCAGGATGATGAGGTCGGAACGCTGCCAGCCGTAGGTGACTTCATCGATGCCGCGATAACCGGAAGGAACGCCGCTGAGGTTATCCTCCCGCTTCTGGTTCTCCTCGATTTCCGAGATGGCGGCGTTGATGACCGACTGGATCGGGGTCGTCTCCCGCTTCATGTTCTTCTCCGCGAGGGTGAAGATCTTGCTCTGGGCGGAGTCGATCAGTTCGTCAACCGGCATCGAATCCGTATAGGCGTTCTTCTGGGTCTCCTGCGAGATGGTGATCAGCTCACGCTGGATCCACTTCTGCAGCAGGAGCTTGGTGTGGTAATCCACATGGGCGGCCGCGCCGATCTTGAGGCTCAGGCGGCTGAGATACGCCATACCGCCCACCTCTTCCAGATGGGTGCGGGTGGCTTTTTTGTCCTTGCGTTTCTCGAGCTCTTCCGCCACCGTGTAGATGTCGATGGGAGAGTTCTCCCGTGACAGGGTGACGATGGCTTCGAAGATCTTGCGGTGCGCCTCTTTGTAAAAGCACTCTGCGGAGAGCTGGTCAAGCACGTCCGGAACCACGTCCGGTTCGAGCAGCAGCGCACCCAGTACGGCCTCTTCAACGTCGAGCGACTGCGGCGGTTTCAGGCCGCCGAGGTCCTCTCCGAGCCGGTCGAGGTCGACCTTCTTGCTGTAATCCGTTCGTTCCGTCTTGGCCATGGCCTGCAGGTTTTATTCCTCTTTGCCGAAGGAAGAGCTGACGAGGATACGGCCGCAGTATTCACAGACGATGATGCGCTTGCTGGCCTCGATGTCGAGCCGGCGCTGCGGTGGAATCTTGTTGAAGCAACCGCCGCAGGCGTCACGCTGAACAGTGACCACGGCCAGTTTGTTGTGGGTATTCTTGCGGACACGCTCGTAAGCGTTGAGCATGCGCTGGTCTATCTTGGTGATGAGTTCGGCGCGCTGTGCATTCAGGCGCTCCTCATCCTTGGCGGTCTCGGCTACGATGCTGTCGAGTTCCTTGCGCTTTGCAGCGAGGTCGTCGTTGCGGAGAGCCAGGATGGCCTGGGTGTCTTCCACCAGACCGTTGCGTGCATCAATCAGCAGTTTGGCCTCGCCGATATGCTTGCGCGCCGCGGTGATTTCGAGTTCCTGGTATTCGATCTCCTTGGAGATGGATTCGAACTCGCGGTTGTTCTTCACATTGTCACGCTGCTCGTTGTACTTGGCCAGCGCCTCTTCCGCCTCGGCAATCCGGTGCTCACATGCCGTGATCTTCTCGCCGGCAGCGTCGATGTCTGCCTTGGCGTTGGCGATACGGGTGTTGAGACCTTCGATTTCGTCCTCGATATCCTTGACCTCGAGCGGGAGTTCGCCGCGGAGGAGATAGATCTTGTCGATTTCGGTGTCAGTCTGCTGAATCTTGTAAAGGGCGCGGAGTTTCTCCTCAACGGAAGCCTCGGAATCACCGAGGTTCTTGGCCATCGCCAGCGAGACGAAAGTCTCTTCCTGGTCTACCGGAGCCGCTGCAACTTTCTTTTTTGCTGTCATAATCTGCCTAGTAGTAGTGTATGGGATTGTTGTTTGTATTCGTTGATGCGTGGAGGGCAAAGGTAGGGAAATTATCCTTTAGTAAGGATAAAAATTTATCCACAATGGCCACTTCGCTTTCGTAGTGGCCTATATCCATCACCAGAAGGGATTTATCGCCGAAAAAACGGTGGTAGGAAATGTCCCCCGTCAGGAAGGCGTCAGCCCCCGCTCTGCGGGCGTCCGGAATGAATTCGGAACCGCTTCCGCCGCAGATTCCCACACGGCAAATCCTTCCGGCACCGGTACCGCTGTAGCGCATCATCTGCAGGCCGAAGGCCCGCTTGACGAAGGCGATGAAATCGGCCGGCGCCATCGGTTCCGGAAGTTCCCCGATCTGGGCGAGATTCGATTCAACCAGCGGGGTCACGTTGCGCAGTCCGAGCCGGGCGGCCATCAGCGCGGTGACGCCGCCGTCCGCCTTGTCGGCATTGGTATGAGCCGCATAGACCACGATCCCTGCACGGATGGCTTTAATGACGGTCTCCCCCACAAAATCGGAAGGATCGATCTTTTTGAGTCCGCCGAAGATCAGCGGGTGGTGCGTGACAATCATGTCCGCTCCCTTGGCGATGGCCTCGTCCACCAGCTCCGGCGTGCAGTCAAACCCGACCATCACCCCGTGAACCTCCGCTTCCGGAGAACCGATACAGAATCCGGCATTATCCCACGCCTCCTGGGTAGCGAGCGGCGCAAAATGCTCGATAACGTCTGCTATATCTTTGGCTTTCATAGTTTTAAATGTTGTCATGAATGGTTTGCAGCTCACCCCGGAGCCCCTTCAGCGTTTCCAGCATCTGCGCTTTTCTGTCCAGCACCTCCATCCCCTCCTGCTCCATCTTGCGGCGGGCGCCGTCCAGCGTCATACCCTTCTCCTTGACCAGGTAGTGGATCACCTTGAGGGCACGGATGTCAGCCGCCGTATAGATGCGGTTGTTCTTGTTGGCGGTGCGGCGCGGTTTGACCACCTTGGGAAAACTGTCCGACCAGAAGCGGACGAGCGAGGTGGCCTCGCCGAGTTCGGCCGCCACTTCGCCGATCGAGTAGAATAGTTTTTCGGATTGCTGGGATTCCATATCTGAGGGATGCTTAATCAAGGGATTGGCCGGTGGTCAGCGCGAGCAGCAGCGTCTCCCGATAACCCACGTAATTGAGATCGGCAAAGAAATAGTGAACGGGCTCCTGGCAGACGTCGTCTTTGAAGACTTCGTAGTGGAGATGCGGGGCAAAAGAGCGGCCGGAGGAGCCCACACGGGCGATTACCATCCCGCGGCGGACCTTCTGCCCGCCCTGGACCATGATCTCGCCCAGATGCTTGTAAACCGTCTTGACACCCCCCGGATGGCCAAGCACTACGACGTTGCCCACGCCGCGCTTGCCGCGTTTGGCCTCGAGCACGGTACCATCTGCAGGCGCCAGCACCTCGGTTCCCACGGGGGCCAGCAAATCCACGCCTTCGTGGAAGCGAAGGGTTTTGTAGAACGGGTTGTATTTATTGCCGGTGGAGGCACCGGTCTGACCGATCGTGAAGTGGCGGAGCGGAACGATGGAGGGGATGCCGCGCGGGGAGGCGGTGCCGAGGGCCAGTTCGTCGGCCGTCACCCGCAGGTTGGCGGAGACCTCATCGGCCATTGATTCGCACCGGGAGGCCTTCTCCGCCGCCAGCGCCACCAGCTCCGATTCACTCATCGCATAGATGCGGGAATAGTCGATTTCCTGCTTGTGAACGCGCTCCAGCACGTAATCGGGCAAAGCCGAATTGAACACATCGTGGTAGATGGAACGGTCTTCCGAACGCAGGTTTTCAATCACGCCGTCCAGCAGGTCCATCCGGTTCTGCATGCTCTCGAAAGCTTCCGAGATATACTTGTTTTCCGCCTTGAGTTTGCGCTCGCGACGAGTATCGTGGAAGAAAGCGAAGACGAGGTAATACAGTACGGCCAGCAAGATGCTCAGGAATAGATATTTGAAGATATTCCCGATGACCCGCGCCACCGAGTTGCGGCTGATCCGCACCTTGAAATCCTTATCGTCAAATTCCAGTTTCCGCATGTCTTGCTCCCCTATTTGTCGGCCGGGCGGACCAGTTCCGAATATTCCTCCACCGACAGGTCGTCAGTCAGGTAGTTCCAAGGATTCACCGGGCTGCCGCGATAGATGACCTCGTAGTGGAGGTGCGTACCCGTAGAGAGGCCGGAATTACCCATACGGGCAATCTGGTCGCCGCGGGAGACCTTCTGTCCGGGTGCCACCAGGGCGGAACGCAGATGGGCGTAGCGGGTCTTGTAGCCGAACCCGTGGTCAATCACCACACAGTTGCCGTAGCCGTAGAAGCTGACGGAAACCGACTCCACAACACCGTCGCCCGTAGCGAAGATCGGATAGCCGGAAGGACCGGTGATGTCGATACCCCGGTGGAGGATCGGCCGGTGGTAGACCGGGTGGAACCGGTAGCCGAACGGACTGGCGATGCGCACCCCGGCTCCGGACATGTCAACCGGATTGATGTTCGGCACGCAAGTGGCCATGTCGCCCGCCCGCTGCGCCAGAAGCGACACTTCATCGAACGACTTGGACTGGACAAACGCTTTTTTGGAGAGGATGTCCATCTTCATGGCCGAAGAGACAAGCAGCGGCGCGTTGTCGTATTCCTGCAGGTAGGAGTAGCGGTCTACACCCCCGAATCCGGCATTGCGGATTTCGGAAGGAATCTGCTCCATACCAAAGATGGGACGGTACACGGAATTGTCTCGCATCTGAATGTCGTAGAGCACTTTACCTTGCTCATCCAGCCGCTCGTCGAGCATCCGGTAGCTGGAGACCAGCTCGGCGTTTCGGCTCTCCAGATAGCGCGTCTTGGGCAGCGGCAATCCGAGCACCCGGGTATAGAGCCAGCCATACACCAGGAAGCACACCAGACCAATGCCCAGCCAGGCCAGGAATTTGAGCAGTCTCGCAGAGACCGATTCCCGTGCCAACTCGTAGGAGAGGGTATCCGGATTGATTATATAGCGCTTGCGGGAGGACATACGATATTAACGACAAAAGTACGAATTTTGCATAAAAAGAACTACTTTTGTCTTTTGTTTCTATTAAAACAAATATCGTGCAAAGAGCTATGACATCCAAAGAAATTCGCAAGACCTTCCTTGAGTTTTTCCGCTCCAAGGGACACGCTGTGGTCCCCTCCGCCCCGGTCGTGGTGAAGAACGACCCTACCCTGATGTTCACCAACGCCGGCATGAACCAGTTCAAAGACTGGTTCCTGGGCAACGCACCCGCCAAGTACCCCCGGGTGACAGACTCCCAGAAGTGCCTCAGGGTCAGCGGAAAACATAATGATCTCGAGGAGGTCGGTCACGACACATACCATCATACCCTCTTCGAAATGCTCGGCAACTGGAGCTTCGGCGACTACTTCACGGAGGAGGCCATCTCCTGGGCCTGGGAGCTGCTCACCGACGTATTCGGTCTGGATAAGAACCGGCTGTATGCCACCGTCTTTGAAGGTTATGAGGCGGATGGCGTTCCGGAAGACAGCGAAGCCCGCAACATCTGGCGCCGCTTCCTGCCGGAAGACCACATCCTGCTCGGAAACAAGCACGACAACTTCTGGGAGATGGGCGATACCGGGCCCTGCGGTCCCTGCAGCGAAATCCATATCGACCTGCGGGATGAAGCGGAGCGCAACGCCGTCAGCGGCGCCTCGCTCGTCAACAAGGACAACCCGCTCGTGATTGAGATCTGGAACCTCGTCTTCATCCAGTTCAACCGCAAGGCCAACGGAAGCCTGGAGCCGCTGCCCAAGAAGCATGTGGACACCGGTATGGGCTTCGAGCGCCTCTGCATGGCCCTGCAGGGCAAGAAGAGCAACTACGACACCGACATCTTCACCCCGATGATCGCCGCCATCTCGCGGCTGAGCGGCCGTCCCTACGAGCCGCAGAGCGAGGTGGGCGTGGCCATGCGCGTGATCGCCGACCACATCCGCGCCATCAGCTTCTCGATTGCCGATGGCCAGCTGCCTTCCAACGTCAAAGCCGGCTACGTGATCCGTCGCATCCTGCGGCGTGCCGTCCGCTACGGCTATACCTTCCTGGATTTCAAACAGCCGTTCCTCTGCCGGCTCGTGCCGCAGCTGGTTGCGGATATGGGCGAAGCCTTCCCGGAGATCAAGGCACAGCAGCCGCTGATTGAGAAGGTGATCCGTGAAGAGGA
>JAFSWO010000092.1 GCA_017450165.1 Bacteroidales bacterium
GGATTACCGCTTATAATAAAAAAAAGATGTCAGGCCGTAATATGTGCAGAACTACTACCGCCCAAAATCATTTTTTGAAAATAAGCCGTATTTTCAGTTGACATAATCTTTGAGTGCATACCAAGGAACAATGCGTGAAAGTCACACATATTTCTCCACCCTTATGTACACCTTGCCCTTCCTGGAGGTGCCGGTCTCGCCCAGGTAGATGGCTTTGCCTTTGTGGCGGAGGACCAGCTTTTGGCCCTCGGCCAGGCGGTAGTCCGGCTTCTGGATCTCCGCGCCGTCCACGAAGACCAGGCCCTTAATGATGGCCTCCACGGCCAGTTTCCGGGACAGACCGAAGACCGCCGAGACCACGTTGTCCAGCCTGCCGGAGGACACGGTGTAGGAGTGTTCTTCCTTGCGCACTTCCCCGGGATCCAGGTCGCCAATTGGGAGCACCTCCACGGTGACCGAGGCGCGGCCCACGGAGGTGAGCTCGTCCTTCAGGTAGTCTGCAAGTTCCCTGAGAATAACGATCTGCGCACCGGCCTCGCCGGCGGCGAAACCGCCGGAACCCGCACCCGGGCCTTCGCCCGTCGACACGATGATGTCGCCGATCTTTTCTCTTTTGATGCCGCAGCCCATGAGGGCGCCCAGGTAGTCGCGGTGAGAAAGGATGACTCGCTCCTGACGGGGCACCGCGACGCGCAGCACAGCCAGGGGGCATTCATCCGGATTGGTATGGAAGTATCCGTAAATGTCCTCCTCGCGCTCCACACCCAGGTAGTCCGGCATGAAGAGGGGGATCCTTCGCTCGGCCTCGGCGTAGCCGCCGTAGAGCCAGGCCCCCTGGGACCGGTTCATCCTGAAAAACGGCATGAGGGCGCTCTGCTCCTCGGGGGTCAGGAAGTCGCCGTGGTCCGGGGCGTATGAGGATAGATACCTCTCGAATCGCTCCTCGACTATCTTAAGATGTAAGTTTGCATCGTCCATATTTCAGCGGTGGGTGTTTTGTGGTATAATCCAAAAGATGGTGCGCGGACAACAAGTCCGCAAATTCGACCAAATAAGATTATATCATTAACATATCGGAAACGAAAGGAAAGTAACTTTGAAAAATTTCGTACGCATGAAGGGCGTCTGCGCAATGGGCGCCAACATCGAGATCAATGACGACAACAAGCTGGTGGAACTGGAATTCCTGGGCGGCTGCGACGGAAACCACAAGGGCCTGAACGAACTATGCAAAGGCCGCGACGTGGATGAGATCATCGAGAAGCTGGAGGGCATCACCTGCGGCAGACGCAGCACATCCTGCCCGGACCAGCTGGCCAAGGCCCTGCGCCTGATGAAGGAGAACGCCTGAGCCCCGAGCAGCAGCGCTGCGCGCACCACAGCCACGCGAGCAGCTGCACCGCCGCGACCCGCGAGCCGCAGCGTGTAAGTGAGCGACCGCGACCCGCGAGCCGCAGCACCAATGAAGAGCAATGCCTGAAAAAAACCGCACCTATCTGGTGATCGACCTCAAGAGCTTTTACGCCTCGGTGGAGTGCGTGGAACGGGGCCTGGACCCCATGACCACCAACCTGGTGGTGGCCGATCCTACCAGATCCGACAAGACCATATGTCTGGCGGTGTCGCCGTCCATGAAAGCCCTGGGGGTCAAGAACCGCTGCAGGGTCTTTGAGATACCCCGGAACATCGACTACATCATGGCGCCGCCCCGGCTCCAGCGTTACATCGATTACTCGGCGGAAATCTACGGCATTTACCTCAAATATATCTCAAAAGATGACATTTACGTGTATTCCATCGACGAATGCTTCCTGGATGTCACCGATTATCTGAAACTTTACAACAAAACACCCCGCGAGATGGGCAAGTTCCTCATGGACGAGGTCCGGCGCGAGGTGGGAGTCCGCGCCACCTGCGGCATCGGCACCAACATGTACCTGGCCAAGGTGGCCCTGGACATAACAGCCAAGCACGCCGACGATTTCATCGGCGAACTGGACGAGATGAGCTACCGGACCAAGCTTTGGGACCACCGGCCCCTCACCGATTTCTGGAGGGTGGGGCCCGGCACCGCCCGGCGCCTGGCCAAGTACGGCATCTACACCATGCGTGAGATCGCCGAGGCCGACGAGGACCTGATGTTCAGAGTCTTCGGCGTGGACGCGGAACTTTTGATCGACCATGCCTGGGGCGAGGAGCCCACAACCATCGCGGACATCAAGGCCTACCGGCCCAAGTCCAGCTCTCTGTCCCGGGGGCAGGTGCTCATGCGCGACTACAAGTTCGACGAGGGCCGCCTCATCGCAAAGGAGATGATGGAGGGCCTCAGCCTGGAGCTGGTAGCCAAGAACCTGGTGACCGAGTCCGTCACCATGATGGTGGGCTACTCCAACAAGGAGGACGTGGAGCCCGCCCGGGGCACCTGGGCCTTCGACCACCCAGTGAACACCGAGGGTGTCATGGTGCCGGCCATCGCCGAGCTCTACGACCGGATCGTGGATCCGGACATCCCGGTGCGGCGCATCATGCTGGACTGCAACGACATCAAGGAGCCTCCGAAGGAGAGGCAGATGACCCTCTTCGACATGGGCTCAGGCGGATCGGGCGAACCAGGCGCACCTGGGTCGGGCAGTGCGAAGCGCAGCGCCCAGACCGAGGAGACCGAGGCCCGCGACCGGGACATGCAGACAGCCATAAACCAGATCAAGAGCCGCTTCGGCAAGAACGCCATGTTCAAGGCCATGGACCTTGAGGAGGCCGCCACCACCCTGGAGCGCAACCTCCAGATCGGCGGCCACAAAAGCGGCGACGCCGACCCCAACAGCCCCACCAAAGTGGAGCGCAAAAAATAAAAATCGCGCGGGCTCGGCCCGCGATCCTAACCGCATAGATCCGCCGCGGGGCACAGCCCGCGCGGCACCAAACTTACCGGATCACTTCACCAGCAACCCACCTACCAGCATGTAGTAGGGCGGAAGCACGCCGGTCTCGTTCCAGATGATGGGAGAGTGGAGCAAGTCTTTTGCGATCTTCTCCACGTCGCCTCCCAGCGCCTCCACGGCGTACCGCATGATCTCCGGATGGCGGCAAGGCTCGCCGGAGGTTCGGGTGCAGCCCTCGGCGCACTTGTAGCAGCTGCCGCCGCTGACCAGTCGGCTGCCGGGAAACTCGTTTTCCAGTTCGAAAAGATCAGCCTCCAGATCGGCCTTGACCCGGCCCAGCATCTGCCAGATTTTTTCATAGGGGCCTTCGCCTTCAGCGGGCTCGTCGAACTGCCAATCGCCGATGGGCGAGATCCTGCGGGCCACCACCCGAAACGTGCTGAACTCCCGGAGAAAGTCTGTGGAACTGAAGTCGTAGGGCGGGCAGCTCCAGCGGGTGCCGAAGTTGCCGCACTGAGTGCAAAGCTCGTAGAACCGCGGCACGTCCACGTAGTCCCGGAGGTAATCCTCCATGGAGATCTCAGCGGTGAGAGTTTCGATTCGGATGTTGTCTGGATTCATAGGTTGCCTCCATTTCTTGGGTGGCGACGGATACGCAAGACGTCTTGTTTACAACCTTTTGATTTAAAGACGTACCAGAAACAATCAAAGGACGTCTTAGATTTGGTATTTTGACTTAAAGACGTACTTGGAAACAATTGAAGGACGTCTTAAATGTGAAAATTTGATCTCAAGACGTACTCTATGGAACTATTGGACGTCTTCATTTTAAAAAGTGAAAACTAAAACGTCCTCACCCCAATTATATCACACAATGGCGCAAAAAATCATCCTCTCCAAAACCGCAAGACCCGAACTTGCCGCATACATCGAAAGCCTGGGTTATGAAGTGGTGCCCTTCGGGCCTATTGATAATGTTCAGGAGCCACTGAAGTACCACCCGGACATGGTGTTTTGCAGATTGGACCGGGATACTGTATACGCGGGAGATCCGAGCAAGCTCAGACCCCAGTATCCCGGGGATATTGTGTACAACGCCTGCTCCACAGGCAAGCACTTCATTCATAATCTGAAGTACACCGCACCGGAGCTGCTCCGGGCGGCGGAGCAGCACAACCTCGCCACCATCCACGTCAGCCAGGGCTATGCCAAGTGCAGCACCTGCGTGGTGGGCGAGGATGCCATCATCACTTACGACCGGGGCATCGCCAGGGCAGCCGAGACCGCCGGTATGGACGTGCTTACGATCCGGCCGGGACACGTGGAACTGCCGGGCTATGATACGGGATTCATCGGCGGCGCCACCGGACTTCTCACAGGTCCCACCTCAGAAAACACCCGCCCCATCCTCATCTTCAACGGCGACCTGTCGGCCCACCCCGACTGGCGGGCCATCGAGGATTTCGCAGCGGAACACGGCGTGGAAGTGAAATATTTCTCGGGGTGGAAATTGACGGACATTGGCAGTATAATATAATGGATATGGATCAGGAAGATTACACCAAAAGAGTGCGCAAGCCTTTGAGGCACCCGCGGATGTCCCGGGCCAACCGGGCCAAGCAGTTCGGGGCCTTCGACCCGCTGACCGGCTTCAGCCAGGCCATCAGGGACAAGGAACTGGAAATGGAGGGTAAGGTTGACTCCCAGACGGAGCGCATCACCATCACCCCCGACGACGAGATCTAGCGAGGCTCCGCCCCGCAGATCGAGGACCGCGCCGCGCACCTGGACAGGAGAAATATGAAGATCACTTTTCTCGTAGACAACAAGACCGAGACCACCGAATGCAAGGCAGAGTGGGGGCTCTCGGTACTCATAGAGGCCAACGGCGAGACCATCCTCATGGACCTGGGCGAGACCGGAATGTTCGCCGAGAACGCGCGGAAGCTGGGGATCGACCTGAACAAGGTTGACTTCGCCACCATCAGCCACGGACACAGCGACCACTCCGGCGGTGCGCCGGCTTTCTTCGAGGTCAACGACCACGCGCCGGTGTACGTGCACCGGGACGCTTTCTGGGAATCCGTGACCATGAAGCACCCCAAGGTGGACGCGGAGGGCCACGTCACCGAGGGCGAGGTCTTCGAGACCGGCATCGGCATCCCTTGGACTGAGGAGTTCAAAAAACTCAACGCCCACCGCTTCATCCTGACCGAGGGAACCTACCGGATCGACGAGCACACCTGGCTTCTGGGCAACGTGCCCCGCATCGAGGGATTCTCCCCGACAGAGAAGTTTTACGTCTACATCAAAGACGACAAGTACACCGGCTGGGCCGAGGACATGATGCAGCACGAACAGACCCTGGTGGTCGAAGAGGAGGGCAGACTCCACATCTTCAGCGGCTGCAGCCACAACGGAATCGTGCCCATCCTGAAGCACATAACAGAGAAATTCCCCGGCAAGCGGATATCCATGATAGTCGCGGGTATGCACCTTTACTCAGCATCACCCGAGCTCAGGCAGAAGGTGGTCACCGAGGTGGCCAATTACCATCCCGACCTGATCTGCCCAGTCCACTGCACAGGCATGAACGCCATCGTGGACTTCAAGCAGGCCTTCGGAGATAAATGCCGGATCGCCTACGCGGGAGCCGTGTACCAGGTATAGCCGGGGCGCGCGCAGGCACGCAACACGCCGGACCGCCGGATCGCAGCTGCTGCACAGCGCGCCGCACCGGACGCCGCACAGCGCACCGTCCGGCAGCCGCACCTCCAAGAAGTGAATTTCGCACGCCCACTGTTTAGGACAGCCGCGTGCGAGGTATAATACAGTTACGAGGTATAATGATTTGAGACAGGAAAGGAGTAAGAGATAATGTTTGATACAGCCGTGATCGCACAGTACATTCATTGGCTTTGGCTGGCGCTGGCAGTATTCTTCGGAATCGTCGAGGCGCTGACCGTGGGACTGACCACCATCTGGTTCGCCGCAGGCGCACTGGTCGCCATGCTGGCAGCCATCCTGGGCGCGGGCATCCCCCTGCAGATCGCGATCTTCTTCGTGGTATCCATCGTGCTTTTGGCCACCACCCGCAAGATCTTCGTGAACAAGCTCAAGACCGGGTCAGAGAAGACCAACGTGGAGACTTTGATCGGCCAGGAGGGAAGGGTGACTTCCGCTATCATCCCGCTTAATGCAGGACGCGTGAACGTCAACGGCATGGACTGGTCCGCGGTGGCAGTGGGCAAGAACGACCTGATCCCCGAGGGGACCGTGGTCATCGTCAAGGCCATCGACGGCGTGAAGCTCATCGTGGACGCCAAGGACGCAGACCCCGGAGAACCCGAAGCCGCACTCGAAGCATAAACACAGTTAAACCAATCACAAGTATTTTTGGATAAGATTTTTTGAACAAATAAGGAGGAAAAAATGGGACTTGGTGGAATAATCGCATTAGTAGTAATTCTGATTCTTATCATCTATCTTCTGGTGACCAACATCAGGATCGTGCCCCAGGCACAGGCGTTCGTAGTTGAGAGACTGGGAGCATACAAAGAGACATGGCAGGTGGGACTGCACTTCAAGCTGCCTCTGATCGACAGAGTTGCAAGGCGCGTATCCCTTAAGGAAAAAGTCATCGACTTCGACCCCCAGCCGGTAATCACGAAGGATAACGTAACCATGGAGATCGACACGGTAGTCTACTACCAGATCACAGACCCGAAGCTTTTCGCATACGGCGTGGAGAGCCCCATGGCAGCTATCGAGAACCTGACAGCAACAACACTGAGAAACATCATCGGTGACCTGGAACTGGATGAATCGCTTACATCCCGTGAGCACATCAACTCCAAGATCAGGATCGTCCTTGACGAGGCGACTGACCCCTGGGGAATCAAGATCAACCGTGTAGAGGTCAAGAACATCACTCCGCCCAGAGACATCCAGCAGGCAATGGAGAAGCAGATGAGGGCAGAGCGTGAGAAGCGTGAAGCCATCCTGAACGCTGAAGGAACCAAGGCATCCGCCATTCTGGTTGCAGAAGGTGAGAAGGAGGCCGCCATCTTAAACGCTGAGGCCGCCAAGCAGGTAGCCATCCGCCAGGCAGAAGGTAAAGCCGAAGCCATCAGACTGGTGAACGAAGCTACAGCTTACGGACTTGAAGCCATCAAGAAGGCCCAGGCCGACGAGAACGTCATCAAGCTCAAGAGCCTTGAGGCATTCGAGAAAGCCGCCAACGGACAGGCCACCAAGATCATCATCCCGTCAGAGCTTCAGGGCCTGGCAGGTCTGGCCACCGCAACCAAAGAGTTAATGAAATAAGAAAGGATCGCTGTCCCGCCGCCCGTCGGCGGGACGGCTTCGCAAAAGATGAAATTCAGATATCAGAGGTTCGGCCTGAGGGTGTTCCTTTTCGTGCCTTTCTTCCTTCTGCTGCTGGTGATAGCCGACGGACTGGCGGACTACATCAAGAACCCCATCGCCTTCAACCTGCTGGTGGCAGCCATCGTGCTGGTGGTCATGGGCCTGGTGTTCCGGGTGACTGGCGGCATGAGCCAGATCGTGGCTCAGGGGGAATGCAGGATAGAAGAGAACGGCCGCTGCTTCATCAAAATGAACAAGAGACTCACCGTCCTGAACGACGTGCGGGAGATCTCCGCCTGGCGCAAGTCCATCCTGGGATCCCGCTACGTGCAGCTGATCATCCGCGGCGAAGGAGGCCAGAAGGTCAAGATCTTCGGCGTGTCCATGGGCCCGGAGGACCGCATGGCCGACGACGACCTGATAAAGCTGCACGGGTATGTTTTGAGCCACTACCCCCAGCTCAGGCAGGTGAACAACGTATACGGCGAGCCAATAGATTATTGGTACAGGAAATAACGGAGGAAAACAGTGCAGGAGATCAAATGCCCAAACTGCGGACAAGTATTCACGGTAGACGAATCGGGCTACCAGCAGATCGTCTCGCAGGTGAGAGACAGAGAATTCCAGAAGGAACTGGAGCGCAGAGAACAGGAACTCACAGAGCGCAAAAAATCAGACATGGAGATCATGCGCCTCAAGCAGGAGCACGATTTCGATGAGCTCAGACAGTCCATGGAGAAGGAGATCGAGGAGCTTCAGAACAAGCTCGAACGGCAGGACCTGGCCCGCGATCTGGCAGTGGCCGAAGCCGTGAAGGCCAAGGACGAAGAACTCCAGACCAGGGCCACCGAGATCGTGGAACTGAACTCCAAACTCCAGAACCAGGAGGCGGAGCGCAAGCTCAACGAGCAGTCCATGAAGGAGCGCTACGAGGCGGAACTGAAGTTCAAGGACGACCAGATCATCCAGCTCAAGGACTTCAAGGCCCGCATGTCCACCAAGATGGTGGGGGAGAGCCTGGAGCAGCACTGCAACGACGAGTTCAACAAGATCAGGATGACGGCCTTCCCGCGGGCGGAGTTCCACAAGGACAATGACGCCAGCTCCGGCAGCAAAGGCGACTTCATCTATCGCGAGAAATCCGAGGACGGCGTGGAGTTCATCTCCATCATGTTCGAGATGAAGAACGAGATGGAGACCACTGCCACCAAGAAGAAGAACGAAGACTTTTTCAAGGAGCTGGACAAGGACAGAAACGAGAAGAAGTGCGAATACGCCGTGCTGGTCAGCCTGCTGGAGCCGGACAGCGAGCTGTACAACTCCGGCATCGTGGACGTGAGCTACCAGTACCCGAAGATGTACGTCATCAGGCCACAGCTTTTCATACCCATGATCACGCTGCTGAGGAACGCCGCGCTGAACTCGCTGGAGTACCAGAGAGAGCTGGCCGTGGTCAGGAACCAGCAGCTGGACCTGGTCCACTTCGAGGAAAACATGAACACCTTCAAGCAGGGCTTCGCCAAGAACTACGACCTGGCCAGCCGCAAGTTCAAGGAGGCCATCGACGAGATCGACAAGTCCATCCAGCATCTTCAGAAGATAAAGGATGCGCTGACCTCGTCGGAGAACAACCTGCGCCTGGCCAACAACAAGGCGGAGGACCTGAGCATCCAGAAGCTCACAAAGAACGCACCGTCCATCAGGGAGATGTTCGAGGAGCTGAAGGAAGAGTAATCGCATATGAAGAGCGCGCCCCGGGGGGCGCGTTTTTTAATTCCAATTTGTGCGATTTCCCACTTTCGGATATCCATGTTTTGTACACAGAACACATCTTGAAAAAAATATTTTTAGACTCCATTTTCACTACTTGGTGTTTGAGGGCACTAAAACCCCCGAACAGCCCCAAAATACTGGGGTTCCGGCACCCTCGCACAAGCCCGTGGACTTAATTAAAAACATTGCCTTTTTACCTATATGATGGTAAAATTTTTCCGACTGTGGGGAAGAGTCGCTTTTTTGACGTGCGGCTGGATTCAGACTGCGCTCGGAACCGACCCACAGCAGCAATA
>JAFSWO010000093.1 GCA_017450165.1 Bacteroidales bacterium
CTCCAGTTCGGCCTTGAGTTCGGGCACGAGCCGCAGGCAGTTCTTCAGGTTGACCTTGGGGGATTTTTCCTCATAGGTGCCGTCCACCTTGCGGACCTTTTCGGTGGGCAGGCGGTTCGGGATGAGCTTGGTGAGGCGGTTGGATTCGTCGATGCTCACATGGCTGATGCGGGCCACGTCCTTGATGGCCCCCTTGGCCAGCATCGTACCGAAGGTGATGACCCTCGCCACGTGGTCCTGGCCGTAGCGGTCCTCGATGTATTTATGGGCGAAGTCGAGGTTCTCGAAGTCCACATCGATATCCGGCATGGAGATACGGTCCGGATTGAGGAATCGCTCGAAGAGCAAGTTGTATTTCAGCGGATCCAGGTTGGTGATCCAGAGGCAGTAAGCCACCACGCTGCCGGCGGCCGAACCGCGGCCCGGGCCCACCATATAGCCCGCGTTGCGCGAGGCGCGGATGTAGTCCTGCACAATCAGGAAGTAGTCCGGGAAGCCCATCTTGCAGATGGTCTTGAGCTCGAAATCGATGCGACTCTCCTGCTCCGGGGTGAGCGTCTCGCCGTAGCGGATCCGGGCGCCCTCATAGGTCAGGTGGCAGAGGTAGGCCACCGATTTGCAAAAATCTTCGCTGCGATCGTAGCCCTTGGCGTCCGTGCGCCCCTCGTCGATCACCGACTTGTATTTTTCCAGATAGGTATCGATCTCCGCCAGGAAGGCCGGGTCGATATCGTATTTGGGAAGGATATAGTCGTGATCAATGGTGTACTGCTCGCACTTGTCGGCCACCTCGAGGGTGTGGGCCAGCGCTTCCGGATGGGTCGGAAAGAGCGCCGCCATCTCCTCTTCACTCTTGAGGAACTCCTGCTGGGTGTAGCGCAGGCGCTTGGGATCGTCGATATCCGAGTTGGTGGTCAGGCAGATGAGGCGGTCGTGCGCCGGGCCGTCCTCGCGGTTGATGAAGTGGACGTCGTTGGTGGCCACCACCTTCACGCCCAGCTCCTCGGCCAGCTCAAAGATGCGCGGGTTCACCACGGACTGGTCTTCGTAGACGTCCGTCGGGCCGCCGGGCACCTCGGTCTTGTGAAGCATCACCTCCAGGTAGTAATCGTCCCCGAAGAGGTTCTTGTGCCACCGGATGGCCTCGCGCGCCGCCTGCAGATCCCCCGAGAGGATATCCTGCGGAATCTCGCCCGCCAGGCAGGCCGAGCAGCAGATCAGGTTTTCGTGGTATTTCTCCAGCACTTCGTGCGACACACGGGGGCGATAGTACATGCCCTCGATGTGGCCCGTCGTGCAGATCTTCATCAGGTTGCGATAGCCGTCGTAGTTCTTGGCCAACAGGATCAGGTGGTAGTAGGCGCGGTGGGAAGGGTCTTTCAGCTTGTGGTCGTAGTGCCGGGTGACATAGACCTCGCAGCCGATCAGCGGCTTGACGATCAGGTTGCCGTCAGCGTCTTTGTTGGATTTGTCGTACGCCACCTTGAAAAACTCCTTGACGCCGTACATGTTGCCATGGTCGGTGATGGCCAGCGCGGGCATTTTCAGCTCGCGGGCACGGGCAAAGAGTTTCTCGATATCGCTGAGTCCGTCGAGAATCGAATATTGCGTATGGACGTGTAGGTGTACGAACGACATGGCTTATCAGCGGCTACAGCGACAATCCGGCGACTGCAGCGAAGACGCCCAGGACAAGCAGCAAAATGATAAAGCCCAGGAAACTGAGGATCGTACCGGCGATGGCAAAGCCGCGCGGCTGCTTGAACAGACCGATAATGGAGAAGATGGCGCCGAGCAGCCAGATCAGCCAGCCGAGCACCGGAATCCAGTCCAGAAATAAGCCCACCAGCGCAAGAATAAAGCCGGCCAGGCCGAGTCCGTTCTTCTGTTGGGGTTCACGTTCAATGATGATAGTCTGTGGTTGCGGGTTCGGATTCGGGTTTGAATTCGGCTGCGAATTCGGGTTCTGGGTCGTAGTCTCTTCCATAGGACGGTCTGGTTTAATGGGTTCTGCAAATATAGAAAAAACCTTTCTCTTGGTAAAGGCCGCAACCCCAAAAGTCTTCGCTTTTTTCCGCCAAAACCGTGCAGGGCGATAGGCGCTGGAAGGGCCTGGAACGGGGGTCCTCCTGCACGGGTGGCCGATTTCGGGCTGCCGTGCAGGCCGATGTGCCCTGGAAGCCCCTAAATCGAGGGATCCCCTGCACGGCTTTGGCGAAACGGTGGAGCGGCAAAGGGAAGAGCCGACTTTTCTCAATGATTGTCGCGACGATTGTTGCTCCCGCCAAAGTCGCGGAGGAGGATAGGCGCTAGAGGCGGCTAGAACTGGGGTTGGCATCCGCGAGGGGCCGATTACGGGCTGTCGCGAAGGGCGATATGCCCTAGAGAGGCCCGGAACGAGGGTCAGCCTCCGCGAGTTTGGCGAAACGCCCGGGACTAAACGAGATTTTCGCGGGGGATTTGCGAACGAGACAAAAAAGTTGTACTTTTGCAGCCCGTTCCGAAAACGGCCGGCGGAAACGCCGCGGGAACGACTTCTGGATGTGGCGCAGTTGGTAGCGCACCTGGTTAGGGACCAGGAGGTCGCTGGTTCAAGTCCAGTCATCCAGACACAAAGACGCCTGTCAGGAATCCTGGCAGGCGTTTTTGTGTGGACGGAGCCGGCGCCGAGGCGGGAGCGAAGGACGGCGAAGGCCGAAGGGATTGCCGCGGAGTGAGGACTTTTTCGTCCGAGCGCAGCGGCATCCTGGAGGCCGGCAGCGACGACGGCGGAGAGCGACGGCGGGCACCGGCCGGGAGCAAAACAGCGCGGCGGGGAGGTCCCGGCCGCGCTGTTGCTTCGTAGCCTCGACTGAGGCGGGCGGCTACTTCACCTGGTAGCCGTATTCGAGGGTTTCGTTAGTGGTCTGGTGCAGGTGGGTTGCCGGCGGGTTGATCGGCTGCAGCGAGAGACCGTCGCCATAAACGGCGTTCGGGAGATACTGCGTGAAGTCGACATTTGCGTAGCAACCGTAGATCTTGAAGACCTTACTGTACTCAGGGTGATCCACGTGCGTAGAGAGCGCCTTACCGCTGTAGAACCAGCAGTCCTTCACGGTAATGCTGCTACCTGCGTCGAGGTTGCCGGTACGGGTGTGGAGACAGCCGTACTTGTCACCGTTGGAGCGACGGTCGTAGGTGCGGAACGAGCTGTTCTCGGCCGTGACCTTACCGCCCGTGTAGGTATCCACGATGTAGTAACCGCCACCGGAATCCGGCGTAATCGGCTGACCGCACGTCATTTCGGAACCGTAGATATTCAGCGTACCGTACGAGATATAAATCGGTTTCAGGTAGCTCTTGGAACGTACCACGGCATTTTCGAACGTCAGCACGGCATTCTTGGCGGAGGAGGTACCCACCACGGTAATCATCGAATAGGTAGCACCCGTTGACATGTAGCCACCACGCGTACAGTCGATGATACAGTCTTTCACGGTAACCTTACCGGAAGTGGTGAGGTACAGCTGTTTACGCTTGCTACTGGTATACATGCCGGTACGCGTGCCGGAGCCGTCCTTGATGGTCAGTTCGCCGGTCGTGGTCATACAGGAGTCGATCACCACGCCCAGCGTGTGACCATTGAGGTCGAGTACGAAAGGCTTTCCGTTCTTGTTCGTCAGATTCAGCTGCTTGTCGTAATCTACGACATCCCTCATCAGGGTCAGAGTAACCGTTTCGTCAGCACCGCTGTAAGCGAGGGCCTGTGCCAGTGCATTTGCGAAGGACGGGCAATCCACGCCGTTGACCTTGGCGGCAGCAGCACCGCCGACCACCTGATAGCTGTATTCGTGGCCGTTGTGCGTCTCGGAGATGCTGTTGGTCTCACAACCTTCTGCGATGATTCCGGCCGCCGGAGCATTCTTGAACTTACCGCCGTAGATTTCTACCTTGGCCGAACCCTCTTTGGTGACATCTTCCGTGCCGCCGGAGAACCAGCCGCTGTTGATGGTAGCCGACGCCGTGCCGGCAGCGGTAAAGGCAGCCGTAGCGCCCGTCAGGGAAGCGCCGATGAAGGTAAGCGAACCGGCGGTAGCCTTCAGGGCGACATCGCCCGTGGTAATGATTTCTCCGGTGCCAAGCGCATCCTCCACATCCAGGTTGCCGGCCGTTGTGACAGCGGGCGAAGCGGTGGAAGAGAGCTTACATCCGTTGAGATTCAGGACCAACCCATACTGGTGGGAAGAAGGCAGGACGGCCGTTTCGCTGAACTGCAGATCCTTATTCAGGATGATGGACGATGCGGCATACAGCGTGGAACGGTTGTCAGCATGGTTGAAGGCCGCGTCTACCGCACCGAAATCCCATACGTATTCCGCACTGGATGTGGAGATTTCCACTTCATTGTTCGGCGCCGCAACCAGCGTGTACGGGTAGGCGTCGGAGGTAGCCGGATCCTCGTTCAGGACGTTCACATACTTCTTGCCTTCCGCGTCGTGGGAAACCACGTTGTAAATAGGCATTCCGTAATAACCGCCCGTCACATACGCCTTGGCGGAGCCGTTGGCGTAAACCGGATTTCGGTTGGAGAGATAGGTCGTGTTGATGCGGCAGTTGCCACCCACCGTCAGTTCGGCGTCGCCGCTCACGTAGATGATAGCGCCCGATGCCGTATTGGAAATGATACCGCCGGTAATCGTGCTGGCACCGGTACCGTAGAAAATCACGTTACCCTTACCGTTAATCCGGGCATCATCCATGATATCCAGGGTTCCGCCCGTCTCGGACAGATAGATGGCATAGCCGCTCGGGGCCGAAACGATTGCATTTCCGGAGAGCACGGCGCTACCGCCGTCCTTGAAGTTGATGCAACGGTAAGCGGGCGCCGTGATGCTGCCCTTGGCCATCTTCAGCATAGCCTCGTCCTGCACATAGAGCACGTATTTACCCGTGTTGCCGGACTCCGTCGTCAGTGCGCCGTAAGCCGCCGGATCGTCGGTGGAGCTGTCCGTAATGGTCAGGGTGCAGAGGGAGATGGTGAAGGTATTGGTGGCCGTCGTAGTTAGCTTTTTGCCATTCAAATCAAGGGTATAACCCGCTGAATGGGCATTGCAGAGCACGATGGGCTCCGATGCCTGGCAGTTGCTCAGCAGCCGGATCACCACCGGGTCATTGATCTCGTTGGCCACATCGAAAGCCTCTACGATCGAGCCGTAACTCACGCCGTTCATTTCAGCCTCCGGGCCGTAGAAGACCTTGGACATGTGGTAATAGTAACCTGCCGCGATATCCAGCTTGTCGATGGGGGTCAGGTTGATGTACGTCTTGGCAGGGGTATCCGCATCAATCGTGAGCAGCGCGTCCTTGGTCGGCACCACCGAGAAATAGACCGGCGTGGTGCAGAGGCCGCTGCTGTTGGTCATCCAGGTGCGGGTTGCCGTGATGGTGCCCGGGGTCGGGTCCGGAACGAAGGTCAGGGCGCCGTCCACCACGCGGAAGGTACCGGAGGTCGCTACGCCGTTCAGTTTCATCTTGGTCACCGCCGTGGAGAAAGTGACGGGAATCTGGAACTTCTTCAGCCCCACGATGGCGGTGGCCTTCTCAAAGTGGAAACGGACTTCGCCCGCCTCGATGGCGGCCGTCGCGCACATCAGCACCTTGGAGTGGGTGTTCAGGGCACCGTCCTGCGCGGACAGATCAAGCGTAAGTTCCTGATTGATAATCTGATCTTCGGTTGTACCAGGGGCATAGATGGCATAAAGCTTGGTGGCCTCGCCGGGCACATAGGTGCCGACATTCAGGGCCGCCGTGCCGTCTGCCTCCGCCTCAACGGTGAAGGTAAACTTGACGCCTTTGTCATCAAAACCGATGATCTTATCACCCACCGTCCAGGTGGGCGTGATGGTAAATGCTACCTCATTGTCAACTTCATAGGTCACACGGGTGGCACTGGTTTCATCGATAACCGCAGTCACCGACAGTTGTTCATTGATCAGAACGTCGCCATCGACGCTCGAAATCTGGCACGAAGCCACTCCCAGCAACAGGGCCAGAACAGAAAGGGTTTTAACTACGCGTTTCATCTTACAATTCATTGCCAATGGGCACACCGGTGAACGGGTCAACGCCCAGCGCACTCGTGCAAAGCGGCGACTCGCTGCCAGTCATCAGAATCTCCACTTCCGGAGTTCGATAGACGGGTTTGTTGGTTTCCATGATTTATTGATTTAACTGTATTGTCCGGGTTTACGCAAATGTAATCGTTTTTTTTGGGAAAACGAAACTTTGTTATTTTACCTGATAACCATAGGAGTAGGTCTCTCCGGTGGTCTCATGGAGGTGGGTTGCGGCCGGCGCGATGGCCTGCATGGACTTGCCGCTGCCATAGGTATAGCTGCCTCCGGCCGAGGGAATGGAGGGCATACGGTCGTAGTAACCGCCGTTGAGCGTGACCTTGTTGATATAGGTATTACCCCCGCTGACCGTACGGCCGCTACTGTGGAACCAACCGTCGTGGATGGTCATCGTAACGCCGGAAGCACCGATATGGAAGGTGCTCGAGTTGCCCGTTCCGGAGGTGTAGAAGCTTCCGGAATTGACCACCACGATACCCGAACCGAGACCCAGGACGACATACCAGCCTTCAGACTCCGTACCGGAGGAGATTTCGGATCCGGTGATGGTCAGCGTGCCGTTGTAGGCCCGGAGGGTGGAGAGCTTCTTGGTGGTATAGACCTTGGAATTCAGGATGTTGAGCACCACACTGGCGGCAGCCATATTGACGGCGGCATCGCTGTTCCAGGCCGCGCCCGCAGCCTTGGTGCTTTCAACCACGCAGCCCTTCAGCGTCACGGCGGCACCCGCACTGGTCAGGTCCAGCACTTTGGAGGCGGTGCTGGTAATCTTGCCCTTGGTCTGGGCCGAGTCGGTGATGACCAGCGCGCCGCTCGTGGTAAGGAAGCTTTCTACGGCTCCCGAGAGGACGTGACCGTTCAGATCAAGGGTCAGCAGGCGGCCGGCCGTATTGGTCAGGTTCACCGCGGAAGCGGAAGAGACATCGCAGAGCAGGCGGATAACCGGCTCGTCGGCGCCGGAATAATCCTTGGCCTGAGCCACAACGGTGGCGAATTCACCGGCGGTCGTGACATCGAAATAAACTTTGGCAGCCTCGCAGCCCTTGACCGTCACCTGGTTGGTGAGCGATCCGATCTCTTCGTCGAACTCGAGCGCCTCGCCGGTCTCAATGTTCTTCCAGACCATCAGACGCTGGTTGGTATGATTCAGGGCCTGCGCGGAGTTGCGGAGCGACTTCTGGGCGAACCAGGGATTGCACTCCACCACCAGCGGATCCTCGACCGTGGTCTGCAGATAGCCGCTTCCCTGATAGAAGTATTCCGGGAAGGCGGCGATGTTCTCCAGCAGGAAGTTCTTGCCCAGCCGCAGGCTCGTGACGACGTTCGATGCATTCAGGAAGTGGTTGGCCGTGGTCACGGAGGCCGTGGAGCAGCCGTCGCCGCTCAAGTCGAGCGTCTTGAGCGAGGTGCAGTACTGGAAGGCGCGCGCCATATCCTTCACCTTGGAGAGATCCCAGCTGTGGAGATCCAGCACCGTGAGGGCGGTGCAGTAGCGGAACATAAAACTGATGGTCTCGCAGTTGCCTGTTTCAAAGTGACTTACATCCAGGTCGGAGAGCCTCCGGCAGTTGTTGAACATGTTGGCGAAGGAGCGCGAGCGGGCCGTGTTGAAGCTCGACACGTCCACCGACTTGAGGTTCACCAGCGAGTCGAACATCGCCGTGAAGGTCACGGCATTGTGCGTATCAAAGTGGCTCAGGTCCAGGCTCGTGAGGGCCGGGCCGGCCGACGCGTTGGCACAGAACATTCCGTTGAAGTACTCCGTCTCGGAGGTATTCAGATGCTCGATACCCTCTATCTCGGTCAGCGCGTGGAGGCGCGAGAAGAGGAACGAGGCATTGACGTTGGTGTAGATTTCGGAGGCGCGGGTGGTGACGGTCACGCGGGACGCATCGGCATCCCAGGCCGCCCAGACCGGTTCCGCACCCGCTTCGCTGATGAGCACGTCACCATTGACGGGCGAATTCACCAGAATCCGGATGCTGCGGATGGTGGCATCCGCGCTGGTGCACTTGGCATCCGCGTTCACCAGTTTCTTGAGCAGTTCGTTGACATCCGAACCGGTGCGCAGCACGGCGCGGTCCTCGCCCGTGGGAGCGGCAAAGGCATTGGCCGCCACGTTGAGGGTGTTCACCTCGCCGCGAATCACCTGATAGGGATCGCCGCCGGTCAGCTGCGCCTTGAATTCCCGACCGTCGGTTGCGACGAGCCGGATGGAGAAGAATTCGTAACGGTTGGCGGGAATATGGATGTAGAAGGCCTTGGGAGCGGTTCCCAGTGCCACCCCTTCTCCGCAATCCAGCACCACGCCGCCCCCTTCCGGAACGCCCAGTGCGCCGCCGTTAAGGGTGATGGCGCCGCTCATCGATTTATCGCCCGAAAGCTCGATGGCAGAGAGAGCTACGTCGCTCTGCGTAGTGGAAATGTTGAAGCGAAGCACGCCGTTCGCGGGGCGGAAAAACAGGTGCGAAGGATCGCCGGAGGTTTCGCCCACCATGGGCATGTCATCCAGGTTGCCCTCGAGATATTTCTGGGTAGCGGGCAGGATGCCACCGGCCAGTGTTTCCGGATAATACCCAATCAGGCTCGCGCCCGAAACCGGTTCGGCCACCGGGGTAAAGTCGGTGGTCTCGCTGCCACCCGTGACGGCCTGATAGAGTGCCGTGGTGGAGCCGTTGCTGACGGCGATCCGGTCGCCGGCCACCCAGTGGAGGGCATACCCCTCACCGGCCTCAACCAGCGTGGTGCGGGTGGCGGGGGCGATGGTGGCGGTCAGCACGCTGCCGTCGGAGGTTCTATTGTCAATCTGCTGGCAGCCCATCATGAGCGCCGCAATCAGGGAAAGAGCAAAGATCTTTTTCATAGCCTGTTCCTCCTATTCCCAAGTGACTTTAATCGTGTAAGGAGCTCCGTTGAGCGCGGCAATCTTGCCGCTGTAGGAGATGCCGTAGGTGCTTGACGCATCGTTGGTGACCGTATCCTCGCACTGCACGCCGATATACCAGGTACCTGCCTCGAGCGTGTCGAAGGTGATCTCTTTCACCAAATTACCGTTTTCCACGCGGTACTGCGCATCCTCCGCAAAGGCAAAGGTGCCCTTGGCCAGCCGCAGGCTCACGTTGAAATCTTCCAGCACCTCGAGGCGTACGCGGATGTTGCGCGCACCCTCGGGCAGACCGAAGGCAAAGTGGTGGCACTGCTTATCGCCCACCTTGGCGTGAGCCGGATCATCGTCCGACGTGGACTTGGTCATCGCGCGCAGCTCGCCGTTGCGCAGGATGCCTTTGATCTTGGCGATACCCACGTGATCCAGGGAGTATCGGGTCAGCGCATCCATCAGGTCGGCCCCCTCCAGACCGTCCGCATACTGCTCCGGATGACCGCCGATCAGGGTAATCCGGCCGCAGAAGGGCGAGGGTTTGTAGGAGATGATGGACGGATGGTTGTGGCACCGGTAAGCCGGGTAATCAAAGATCGCCAGCACCTCGGTGCCCGGAACCGATGCATAGCCGGAGAAGTACGGGCCGTTCCACTGTTTGATGCTGTCCACGCGGAAGTCGCCGCCGAAGTTGTCGTACTGCAGCAACGGACTGTTCTCGGGGATGATATAATCGGGGTAGGCGTTGGTCAGGCCGGTGTTGTCCACCAGACCGGGCCAGAGGCCGATATAACCGTTGTAGGCCATCATGGCCGGGTTGGAGGTGGTGGTGCCGACCTCGATGATGCCGAGCGACCCCACATAGCTGCCGGCGCAGGAGGCCAGGTAGCTGCCGCCGCCATAGACGAACTTGCGGAAGTTCTCGCGGCCGGCCGCCATCAGGCTAGGGCCGTGGGTATAGGACTGGCCGCCGTTGACGTACATCATTCGGTAGCGCGGCTCGCCGTCCGGATAGAGGAGAATACCGTTCTCGTCGTTTTCGTCGCCAATCAACAGGCGGTTCTGCTCCGCCTGGTTGGCCGCATCGTTGGTGCGGGTATAGACCGTCTCGGTGGTGAGATGCAGGCGGTTGGTGACCGTGAGGGTCTTGTAGTCGGAGAGGCCTACGCCGTCTTCGTTCAGGAAGTCCTTGTAAAAGGCCTTGTTGGGGACATCGGTGCGGATTTCCACCTCCGCCTGGTTGTTGAAGTCGACGCCCGGCATCTCGGTGCAGCAGGAGCGCTGAATCAGGTTGGCGGCCGCCGCTACGGCATATTGCTGCATGAATTTGCCGTCGGCCGTCAGGATCGTCACGAGGAAGCCCTGGGCCAGCGTCCCGGCAGGCACCACGAAATAGAAGGTCCAGGAGGTCTCGCCAGCGCCGGTGAAGGTGCCGCCGGTGATATCCACCGTGCTGCCCGGGGTGAGCACCTGGCCCTGCGCGAGGTTTTCGTCAACCTTCATGGTCAGGGTCTTGCGGGTGTCATCAGCCGGAGCGGCCATCACGAGGGCCGGTTTTTCCGCGTAGGTCATATCCACCGTGCCGGGGCCCCAGAGCGCCTCTTCGCCCAGCGTGGTGAGGCGCACCTCCGTGATGGCTTCGGCCGCCGTCACACGAACGGCCAGCAAACCGCAGAGGTTGTTGAAGGAGAGCTTGCCATCCCCCGCGCCGCGCGCCACGGCCAGGCCGGCCTGCGGGCCGAACGAACCCTTGCGGTACTGCTGCTCGGCGGGCAGGTTGACAGAGAGCGTGCTGCCGCTCAGGCCACCATCCGCTGCGGAGGGGTAGAGGGCGTAACAGGGACTCTGGGTCCAGTCGTTGTGCGTTTCCGAAACGAAGCGGCCCTCGGGGCAACCGTCATCGGCCGGATTCAGGCCGAAGGGCTCCCCTTTTGCACCGGGATCGGAAACTTTGTAAACAGCGATGGTATCGCCCGCGCTCCAGAGAACCTGGTAGCCGTTGAGCGACGTGCGGCTCAGCGGCTGCTGGGGTTCGAGCGAGGCGGTAAAGCCGGACTCTGCGCCATTGAGCTGCGGGTCGGGCTTGCAGCCGACGACCATCGCCAGGGTGGCCATTGTCGTCAGCAGCAGGATGGAAACTCTTCTCATGTCAAGATATAATTCGTACAAAGATACACAATCGCGCGCGTAAAAGAAAAAAAACCGGCCCTGCACAGGCAGGACCGGTCATTAAAGAGGTTTATAGCACTTATTTCACCTGGAAGCCATACTGGTAGGTCTGGCCCGTGGATTCGTGCAAATGCGTCTCTGCCGGATCGACAGTGTGCTCGCTCAAACCATCTCCGTAGGTCGGAGGGTATTGCTTGCTGCTGCTCGTCCAGACAGTCGTCTTGTTGAAGTAACCGCCGTTCACGAAGATATGTGCCATATGGTCGTTGTTCGCATAGTTACCCTTCAACATGATGGCCGCATCGGATGCATAGAAGTAGCCACCGTTGATAACGATGTTTCCTGCCTTGGTAGCGGAAGCCAGACCGGCGGCATTCACAACCACACTCCGGCTGGTTGCCGAAGTGAAGAAGCTACCGGAGTTAATCGTCGTCGATGCGCTGGTACCACCGTTGCAAATAGCCGGGTTACCTGCGCTGACGGTGCCGGAAGAAACTTCCGAGTCGGTGATGGTCACCGTACCGGCACGGTTGCTGACGCCAGGAACCTGACCCGTAGCGATAATCTTGGTACCGTCACTGATGTTCACCGTGGAGCTCGAATTGTTCAGATAGACAACAGCCGATCCATAGAAGTTCGGGGAAGCTGCCTTCGTACATTCAATCACGACACCCTTCAGGTTGATGGTACCGGTACCGACCTTGCAGATCACGTTGAGGGCGCTGCTGGTAATCTTACCCTTGGTTGCACCGTTGTCCACGATATCCAGGACGGTCGAGCACTTGATAAATGCCGAGTCAGCCGTTGCCACCGTGTGTCCGTTGAGGTCGAATACGATGGTTTTGTTTTCGTTGGCGAACTCGACAGCCGGAGCGTCCGTCAGGTCTTCCTGCAGGACGAGGAGGGCCTTTTCTTCAGCGCCGGAATAGTTGGAGGCTGCATTGGCCGCACTGGAAAGGGTTGCATAGCCCGTTCCGTTGACCGTAGCGACCACGGAAGAAGCGGCAACTTTGTAGTTGTAGGTCTTCTCGAGGTGGGTTTCGGAAACGGGATTTGCAGCACAACCTTCCGTGATATAAGCCGCATTCGGGCAGTTCTTGAACCAACCGCCGGAGATGGTTACGGTAGCGGTTTCACCGCCTCTTGCCACATCTTCCGAACCGCCGTAGAAGTAACCGTCATTGATGACCAGTGCGCAGGTATCTGCCACCGAAACAGCCAGCATCGTTGCTTCGTAAGCACCGCCGTTGATGGTTACATCGCCAAGACCCAGGACAGCCACGTCACCGGTCGTAATGATCGCGCCGTTCTCGTCGCTATCCTGAATGGTGATCGGGCACTCTGCGGTGAGGGCCGGGGATGCGGTAGAATTGAGCTTGTGGCCATTCATATCCACCGTCAGCATGTACTTGTGAGGCTCTGCGAAGCTGAAGGTCTGTGCGGAATTCAGGTCTGCTTCAATCTTCAGCGTGGTAGCAGCCGTGTTCTTGGAACGGATGTCAGCCTGCGTGCCCGCGCTCATGATACTTGCGTGCTTCCAGACATTGGCCGCGCTGACCACCGTAGCGGCAAGCGTGTTCGAAGCAGCCGGAACCAGCGAATAGAGATAGGTATCCTTTTCTGCTTCGTTGGGGTTCGGAATATTGTAGTAAACATTGCCGTCCTTGTCTACCGCATACACTTCGCGAATGGCCACACTGAAGTAGCCACCTGAAACATACATGGTTGCGTCACCCGTAGATGCTGCCGGGTTAAGGTTGGTGGTCTTGATGTGGCAATCGCCGGTAACCGTAACGACGGAGGTACCGGCAGCATAAATCACGGCCGAAGTTTTGGCATTGGAGATATAACCGCCCGAGATGGTACCGGTACCGCCCCAGTAGTAGACTACGTTGCCGGAACCTTCGATAATCGGATTGCCCGTAATGTCCACGTTACCGCCCGTAGCGCCAATACCGACAGCGACGCCGCCAGGAGTCGAGATATGACCGCCCGAGATGGTGCCGTTTCCACCGTTGGTAAAGTTGACGCCACGATAAGCGGGAGAAACGATATTACCTTCGAGCATCGTCAGTGTTCCGCCATCGATATAGAGCACATATTTGGTCGTATTCGCCGCGGCGGTGGTGATGGTACCCCATGCCGTAGGATCGTCCGTAGAGGAGTCGGTCAGCGTCAGCTGGCAGTCCTTGGCCGTAAGTACGGTCGAAGCCGTCGTATTGATGGTCTTGCCGTTCAGGTCGAGAGTATAGATACCCTCTGCATTATCCAGGACAGGTGCCGTCGCGGGGGTGCAATCCTGCAGCAGCTTGATGGTCAGCGGGGTGCCGCCAACCGTGCTGGCCAGGGCAAATGCCTCTTCGAGAGAGCCGAAGCAGCTGTCGCCGATCTGGACAACCGGATTCCCGAGGACCTTGGACATGTGATAGTAGTAACCGGCCTCGATGTCAAGGTCTGAAATACTGGTTACGTTTACAAAGTGCTCACTGCCCGTGCTCATGTTGATAACGACATCTGCAGCGGCCTTCGGGGCGACGGAGATGTAGATCGGGGTCTCGCAGACACCTTCCGCATCGGTCGTCCAGTTGCCCTTCAAGCTGACACTGCCGACCGTGGCAGCCGGTTCGAATACCAGCGCACCCTCCTTGACGGAGAATACGCCCTCGGCGGGAACGCCGATGATATCCATGGAGGTGATGGTCGTTGCTGCAGCCACGGGAAGTTTGAACTTCTTGAGGCCCAGGATAGCCGTTTCTTTCGTGAAGCTGAGGCAGACGCTGCCGCCTTCGATCGCTGCGGTAGCACTCATGTAAACGAGGGATTCGTCGTTGAGTTCACCGGTCTGCGGATTCAGGCTGACGGTCAGCGTACCCTCGCTGAAGTTGGCTTTGTCGTAGCCGGGAGCATAGATCGCATAGAGCTTCGTAGCCGTGCCGGGTACATAATCTGCAACGTTCAGAACGGCTTTGTCGCCGTCAAGCGATGCAACCGTGAAGTTGAAGGTAACGCCCTGATCGTCGAAACCGATGATCTTGTCACCAACCGACCAGGTCGGGGTAATGGTGTACGCCGTGTTGTCAACCGCATAGCTGACGCGGGTCGCGGAGGAATTGTCGATGACTGCCGTCACCTTGAATCCGTCATTGAGAACGCCGTTGTCAATGCCGGAAATCTGGCAGGAAACCACGCAAAGCAGCAGCGCCAGAATCGAAAAGAGTTTAATTGCCTTTTTCATCTTGTCTGTTCTTTAAATGGTTTCACTAAAATTCGTCACCGATGGATTTGCCCGTGAACGGGTCGGTCGGATTTGCGCTGGCGCAAAGCGGCTGCTCGTTCTCCGTCATCAGAAGCTCCAGCTCGGGA
>JAFSWO010000094.1 GCA_017450165.1 Bacteroidales bacterium
CTTCTATCCCGCCTGCACCGGCAAGTGCGGCCCGCTGCTGGGCTATATGCTGCAGGGGGTGGAGGTGGAACCCAATCCGCTCGAAAGCGATGCCCTCTGGCAGCTGGATCGCCCCGTGATCCGCTACGAAGACGAGACCCTCCTGGTGGTGGAAAAGCCGGCCGGGATGCTGGCCGTTCCGGGACGCACCCCGCGCCTCTCGCTGGCCGGCTGGCTGGAGCAGGCTTGCGGTTTCCCCGTCTATCCCTGCCACCGGCTGGATATGGATACCTCGGGTTTGATGGTTTTTGCCAAGGGCGTAGAGGCGCAAACCGCACTGCAGCAGCAGTTTGAGAAACGTCAAGTGGCCAAGGCCTACCTGGCCCGGCTGGTACCCGGCCGCCCGATCGAACCCGCGAGCGGAACCATCTCGCTGCCACTGATGCCGGACTATTACGACCGCCCGCGCCAGATGGTGGATCCGCTCCACGGCAAACCCTCCGTGACCGGCTATGAACTGCTCCGGGAAGATCCGGACGGGACGGCGCTGGTGCGCCTGATTCCGCACACCGGACGCACCCATCAGCTCCGGGTGCACTGCGCCCATGAATCCGGGCTGGCCCGCCCCATCGTGGGGGACCGCCTTTACGGCGGAATAAAAGCCGGCGCGAATCTCTCCGGCCGGCTTATGCTGCATGCGGCGTATCTTTCATTCCGTCATCCTCTAAGCGCCGCGCGGATGACGTTCCGTTCTGAGCCTGCGTTATAGCTCTTCAAACTGCACGTCGTGCTTGGGCTCGTGGGTGGTCTCCGTCACGGGGCAGCGCTCGCGGATATAATTCACCACCTCCTGCAGGCCGTCGGCGAATTTGTCGAAATCTTCTTTATAGAGGAAAATTTTGTGCTTGTCGTAGACGTAACGGCCGTCATGCTCAATACGACGCTTGCTCTCGGTGATCGTCAGGTAATAGTCGTTGCCCTTGGTAGCCTTGACGTCAAAGAAATAAGTCCGTTTACCGGCTCTTACCGGTTTGGAATAGACATCGTCCCCACCATGCTCAATCTGAGCGTTGTTGTCATAATCTTCAAAATACATTTCTCTCAACTTTTTTTAATTTTCTATCACAAAGATAAATTTTTATTCGAATACAAAGGTTATCTTTGCAAAAGATTTTCAAAAATTGATATGCTGAACCGTCGTTTGATTCGGATCAAGGTCTTCAAGGCACTCTTCGCCTTTGAGAATTCCGGCTCGGATTCTGCCGCAACGGCTGCCGACATGCTGGCGCGCTCCTGTGAAAAGACCCTCGAACTCTATTGTTTTTTGCTCAATATCTCCGGATCGCTGGTCGCTCTGGCTCAGGAGAAGATTGATGCCGGCCTCCACAAATTTCATCCGAGTGAGGAGGAGGCGCACCCCAATTACCGTTTCGTGAACAACCGTTTCGCCAAACTGATAGACGACGATCCTGAGTTCGGCCGTTTCTGCCAGAAACACAAGCTTTCCTGGAATGAGTACGACGTCTTCGTGAAAAAACTCTTCGCCTCGATCACCGCATCCGATTATTATAAGGAATATATGGCGGCTGAAGAGGATTCCTTTGAAGCAGACTGCCAGCTCTTCGCGCGCATCTACGAAGAGGAGTTTGAAGACAACGAACTGCTCGATTCCATCTTTGAGGATATCTCCCTCAAGCGTCCCTGGAAGGAGGGTTTGGATGACTGGTCGGATGAACTGGCCTTTGTGCTGAATGTCATCATCTCCGATCTTCCGGCCATTGCCCGCAAGAAGGCGCTCATCCAGCAGAAGGTTTTCAAGAATGAAGACGACAGTCTCTTTGCGCAGACCCTCCTGCAGGAATCTATCGCCGGTTATGCCGAGTACAGCGCGCTGATTTCCGAAAACCTTTCCAACTGGGATCCGGACCGTCTGGTTTCCACCGACATCGCCCTCATCGTGATGGGCTTGGCGGAGGCCGTCTCGTTCCCGACCATCCCGGTGAAGGTGACCATCAATGAATATGTGGAGATCGCCAAGTACTACAGCACCCCCAACAGTCGCATCTTCGTGAACGGCATGCTGGACAAACTCATTCGCGCCAAGGTGGAATCGGGTGAGATCGTGAAGGTGGACCGCGGCTTGCGTGAGTCGTAAATAAACGTTTAGATTACGAATAAATACCAAATAATTAGCTAATTATGAATTTTTTGACATTTTTCCTCCAGGCCGCTGAAGGCGCTGCAGCCGCTCCCCAGCAGAAGGGTGGTGGCCTCTCTTTCATTCTGATGCTTGTTCTGATCTTCGTGGTGATGTGGCTCTTCATGATCCGCCCGCAGCAGAAAAAACAGAAGGAAATGAACAAGTTCCGCGACAACCTCAAGAAGGGCGACAAGGTCGTCACCGTGGGCGGTATCTATGGCACTGTCTCCGAGGTCAAAGGTAGCCGCGTGGCACTGGACATCGACAAGAACGTCACCATTACGGTGGACAAGGCTTCGCTCGTGAAGGATTATTCCGACGCGCAGCAGAACGCATAAATGGCGGAAAAGCCGCATAGCCGTACCGGCAGCAGTCTTTCGAGGGGGAACATCATCCTGTTGATGCTCTCCTTCCTGCTTGCTTTTGTGACCTGGCTGGCCCACAACCTGACGCAGGACTACATGGTTTACCTGCAGTACCGCGTCAAGGTGACTACCAACCTGGAGGGGTATGCCCCGCAGGCGGTCTCGGAAGAGGAGCTGGTGCTGGGCGGTCAGGCGGCGGGTTTTTATATCCTGGGCCGGCGCGATGGCCGCGGGAAGGAGTTGGAGATTCGCGCGGATGCCCGTTTCTTTGAGGCGGATCCCTCGCGGCCGAACACCTTCCTGCTGGATTTGTCCAAGTTCCGCGACCAGCTGGATGATGCCGTGGGGACGTCGTTCGATGTGAACTATATCCCCGCCACGCCGCTCTCCTTTGAGTTCGTGCCGCAGTCGTACAAGAAGGTGCCGGTGGTCTCGCGCCTCACGGTGGCCTGCAAGCCGCAGTACATGGAGACGGCCCCGCTGGAGCTGACGCCCGATTCGGCGTTGGTCTATGGCAACTCGGCTGAACTCGAGGCTGTTACGGCCGTTACGACGCAGTCCAAAGAGCTTTCCCGCGTGGATAAATCCCTGCGTGGGTATGTGCCGCTCGAGGTCTCGCGCGGACTGCGGGTAGAGCCCGCTTCGGTGGCTTACTCCGCCTCGGTGGCCCGCTATGTGGAGCACCGCTTCACGGTAGATCTCTCCACGGTCAATGTGCCCTCTGACAAGCAGTTGATCCTCCTGCCCTCCAAACTGGAGGTGACCTGCCGGATTCCTTTCGGGGCCGAGATCGCCCCGCTACGGGCCAGCGGCGCCTTTGTGGTGGACTACAACGACTTCCTGGGCTCGCGCAGTGCGCTGGTAGCCCCCAAGCCGGATGGCTCGATTGCCCGTACGCTCTTCTCTTACTCCTGCGAACCGCGCTTCGTGGAGTGCATCCTCTCCGACAACCGTACCGAGTGATGAAGGTATTGCTTTGCACCGGCGGAATTGGAAGCGGCAAGTCCTTCGTCGTCAGCATCCTGCAGGCGATGGGAGCTCCGGCCTACGATTGTGACGCCCGCGCCAAGGCTCTCTATGATGAGGATTCCGCGCTGTTGCAGGAGGTGGTTGCGCTGACGGGTAGGGAGGTGCTGACCCCGGAAAGGCGGCTGGACCGCAAGAGGCTTGCCGCCCGGCTCTTTGCAGAGCCCAAACTGAGGGAACGGATCGAGGCGGTGGTGCATCCGGCGGTGATCCGGGACTTCGGACGCTGGAAAGCCGCACAGGAGGCGCAGACGCTTGCGCTCCCGGCTCAGCAGGTGCCCTTCGCGGTGTTGGAGTCCGCCATCCTGCTGGAGCATCCACAGTACCGGCCGCTCTATGACAAAGTGCTGGTAGTCAGTGCGCCGGATGAGCTTCGCGTGCAGCGCGTAATGACGCGCGACGGCGTCTCCCGCGAGGCGGTCCTGCAACGGATGACTTCGCAGTGGCGGGAAGAACAGCGGCGTGCGGCCGCCGATTTTATTGTTGAAAACGATGGGGAGCGAGCTTTGCTCCCGCAAATTGATAGTTTATGGAAAAGACTGATTTAAAGAAAATTGTTTCCGTTTCCGGAGAGCACGGCCTCTTCCGGTATCTGGCTCATGGAAAGGCCGGAATGATTGTTGAGGCGCTCGAGGGCGGCAAACGTACCACGCTCGGTGCCCACGCCCGCGTCTCCGCGCTGGGCGATATCTCCATCTTCACGCTGGAAGAGGAACTCCCGCTGAAGGAGGTCTTCCGTAAGATGGCGGCTGAACTCGCCAATGGCGAGGCTCCTTCCCAGAAATCCGACCCCGCCGCAATCCGCGCCTTCTTTGACACGGGGGTTCCGGTCTACGACGGCAACCGCTTCTATGTCTCGCTCAGGAAGACGGTCCTCGAGTGGTACAACTGCCTGAGGCAATTTGCTTCGCTGGACTTCGAGGACGACGAGGAAGAGGCGAAATAAACGACTATGGGCAAGGTGCAGCTCATCACCATGGGGTGCTCCAAGAACCGGGTGGACTCCGAGCACCTGCTGCAGCAGATGGTTGCGGCCGGGTGGAGCGTTTCGCCTGAAGGAGAGAACCTTGCATCGGCCGGTGTGGATACCGTCCTGATCAACACCTGTGGTTTTATCGGGGATGCCAAGGAAGAATCCATCGGAATGATTCTCCAGGCGGCGCGGGCCAAGAAAGAGGGATGGATCCGTCGCCTCTTCGTCTTCGGCTGCCTCTCCCAGCGCTATGCGGCCGAGTTGCCCGGCCTCCTGCCGGAGGTCGACGGCTTCTTCGGCGCCGCCGACCACGCCGCGATTCTCGCGGCCCTCGGCCTCCCGCTCCGCGCCGAGCTGGCCACCCGCCGTCACCTCACCACCCCCAGCCACTACGCCTATCTCAAAATCGCCGAGGGCTGCGACCGCCGCTGCTCCTACTGCGCCATCCCGCTCATTCGCGGCCCGCACGTGTCGGTGCCGATGGAACAGCTTGAAGATGAGGCCCGTTCACTGGCTTCGGCCGGTGTCAAGGAGCTGATCGTGATAGCCCAGGACACCACTTGGTATGGCCTCGACCTCTATGGCAAACGGATGCTCGCACCGCTGCTGGAACGGCTCGCCGCCATCCGCGGCATCGAGTGGATCCGGCTGCACTACTCCTATCCGGACGGTTTCCCGGAGGAGGTGCTCGATCTGATGGCCGCAGAGCCCAAACTCTGCAAGTATCTGGACATTCCGTTGCAGCACATCGCCGATCCGGTGCTCACCGCCATGCGTCGCTCCACCACCGGTCGTGAGACGCGCGCGCTACTGGAAAAGATTCGTGCCAAGGTGCCGGGTGTCGTGCTGCGCACCACCTTGATGGTGGGCCATCCCGGTGAAACGGAGGAGGCATTCAACGAATTGCTGGAATTCGTTAAAGAGGCTCGCTTTGAGCGTCTTGGCGCCTTTCAGTATTCGGAAGAGGAGGGGACCTGGGGCGCTGCGCACCTCAAAGATGAGATTCCGCCGGAGCTCAAGCAGGAGCGCTACAACCGCCTGATGGAGGTGCAGAGCGGCATCTCCGCCGCCTTCAACACATACCGCATCGGAACCACCGCCCGCGTGCTCTTTGACAGCGCATCCGACGGTGTCCTGACAGGCCGCTCCCAGTGGGAATCCCCCGAGGTGGACGGCGAAATTCTGGTGAGCGAAGCATCATTCCGCAACAAAGGGTTGCAATCCTCACAAATTATCGGTACATTCGCAGAATGTAAGATTACGGCAGCCGGGGAGTACGACCTGCTTGGCGAGCCGTTATAAAGACAAGATTATGAAACTTCTGGAAGGAAAAGTCGCCCTCATTACCGGCGCTGCCCGCGGAATCGGCAAGAGTATTGCCCTGGCCATGGCAGCCGAGGGGGCCCATATCGCATTCACGGATTTGGTAATCGATGAGGCGGCGGAGGCCACGCGCAAAGAGATTGAGGCCCTGGGCGTACAGGCCCTGGCCATCGCCTCCAACGCCGCTCAATTTGAGGAAGCGCACGATGCTGTGGATCAGATTATTGCCAAGTTCGGCCGCATCGATATCCTGGTCAACAACGCCGGTATCACGCGGGACGGCCTGTTGGTCCGCATGACCGAAGCGCAGTGGGATTCCGTCCTCACGGTCAACCTCAAGAGCGCCTTCAACTTCATCCACGCCGTTACCCCGGGCATGATGAAGCAGCGCGGCGGTTCCATCATCAACATCAGCAGCGTGGTGGGTGTCCACGGCAACGGCGGACAGTGCAACTACGCCGCTTCCAAGGCCGGCATGATCGGTTTGGCCAAGAGCATCGGCAAGGAGCTCGGCCCGCGCGGCGTGCGCGCCAATGTGGTGGCTCCCGGCTTCATTCTCACCGAGATGACCGCTCAGATGCCGCCCGAGACCCTGAAGGCCTGGGAGGCCGGAATTCCGTTGCGTCGCGGCGGCTCGCCGGAAGAGGTGGCCAAGGTGTGCGTCTTCCTGGCCTCCGACCTGGCATCGTATGTTTCCGGACAGGTGATACAAGTTGACGGCGGAATGGCTATGTAACTTGGTTTTTATTGCTAACTTTGCATGTTATGAAACTCATAAGCAAGTTTAAATGGATGCTGCTCCTCGCGATAGGAGCCTTTGCCGTATCCTGCACATCCTCCAAGGAAATCCTTTATTTCCAGGATATTGACCAGACTCAAATGAAGAAGATCGAGGAACAGTACGAGCCGGTCATCATGAAGGATGACAAGCTGCAGATACTGATTTCCGGTCCGGACAAGTCGGTCGTCACCCCGTACAATTTTACGCTGAGTGACAATCTCTACGGAAGTGTTGGAGCACAGTCCGTCGTTCCGTACCTGGTTGACTCCGACGGCTGCATCGATATGCCCGGCCTCGGCCGCCTGAAAGTGGAGGGAATGCGCCGTGTGGATTTGGTGAACAAGATTACCGACATGCTGCGTGACGGCGGCCTCATCAAGGATCCGGTGGTTTCCGTCTCCTTCATGAACTACAAAGTCACCGTGCTGGGTGAGGTCCGCAATCCGGGCACCTACGTGATGGACAGCGAGCGCAATACCATCCTCCAGGCTCTCGGTAAGGCAGGCGACCTGCTGCTGACCGCCAAGCGTGACGACATCATCCTGATCCGCGACGTGGACGGCAAGCAGACCCACATCAAAATCGACTTGACCAAGAGCGATATTTTGAATTCGCCCTACTTCTATTTGCATCAGAACGACGTGATTTACGTGCCGCAGAGCGCTACCCGCGTGATGCAGGGGACGGCAGCCCTTTCGCTGTGGTCCACGGTGCTCTCTTCCATCACCACGCTCGTCACCATTGTTACACTGCTACTCAAACTCTAGTCCATGGACAGTAACGACAAAGGATTCCGCACGCAGTCCGGCACTGAACAGGAATCGAATAATCAGTTTGATATCAAGAGCATCCTCAACGTGGTTTGGGGCATGCGCTGGTGGATTGTACTCTCGGTCTTCATCGCGCTGGTAATCGGCTTCTGCTACATCAAGAGCACCCGTACCAAGTACACGGCCGGCAACACCATCATGGTCGTGAACCGGGACAACCTGGGTTCCGCGGAGACTGCGGTTCTCAAGGATATCACCGGTATCACCAAAAACAGCAAGGCCGACAACGAGATGGCCATCCTCCGCTCCCGCACGCTGATGCAGCGGGTGGTGGAGCAACTGGGCCTGAACTACAACTACAGCCGTCACCGTGCCGTCAAGTCCATTCTCTTTGATCTGAACGCAGCCCCCTTTACGATTGTGTTTGACGGAGAGGAGAACCATCCCAATCCGGTTACGGCAACCATCGCATTCGTTCCGCTGGACAGTTTGCATTTCCGTCTGAAAGCCATTAAACTGGTGCATGGTGAATATCCGTTCGAGGACAAGGATTATGAGTTCGGCGAGGAGATTCCCCTCTGGGAACACAACTTCGCCATCCGGCCCACCGGCGTCTCCCGCATTGAATATGGCCGCAAATATTTTGCTTCGATGACCACGTCGCTCAATGCGGCGAAGGGAATGCAGAAGAAATTGACGGTGGCCACCGTGGGCGGCAAGAGCTACCAGCAGCCGGATGTCATCAGCTTGAGCTATGTGGACGTGCTCCCGCAGCGCTGCGAGGCCATTCTGGATGCACTGGTTTTCCAGTACAATGAGGATGCCCGCGGCTTCCGCAACAAATCTACGACCAATACCATCAAGTTCCTGGATGAACGTCTGGAGTCCATCTCCAAGGAACTCAGCCAGATCGAGGGGCAGTACCAGCGTTACCGCCGTTCCAATACGGTGGTCAACGTGGATGCACAGTCCAGCCTGACCCTCAACACGGACCAACAGTATGAGGCGCAACTCAACGAGGTGAACCTGCAGATCGAACTGCTCGGCATCATCCGCGATTATATCGAGCACATGAACAACGCGCGCAGCGTGATTCCCGCCAACATCGGTATTGCCGACACGGGGCTGAACGCCACCATCAACCAGTACAACACGCTGGTCATGGAGCGCAACCGTATGGCGGCCAGCTCCAGCGAGTCCAACCCGCTGGTCATCTCGGCCGATTCCCAGATCAACGAGCTGCTCGTCAGCATCCGGGCTTCCGTGAAGAACCTCGAGAAGTCCTACGGCATGCAGAAGAGCAACATCCAGCGCAAGCTGCAGGAAGGCAAGCGCCGCATCTCCAACATTCCGGAGCAGCAGCTGGCCCTCTCCACCTTCGAGCGTCAGCAGCAGATCAAGGAACCGCTCTACATCCTGCTCCAGCAGAAGAAGGAAGAGGCCATGATTGCCCTCTACTCCGTCTCCGACCAGTGCAAGATCGTGGATCCGGCGGATCATACCGCTTATCCGAGCGCCCCGAACAAAAAGATGATCATGCTTCTGATGTTCCTCCTGGGCTTCATCATTCCGCCGGGCTGGTTCTATCTGAAGCAGGCACTGCGCGTCTCGGTAGACGGCAAGACCGATATCATCACGCGTACGTCGCTGCCGGTGATCGCCTCCATTCCGCTCACCAAGAAGGCCGACGAGCTCATCCGTCCTGCCGGCCGAGATCCGCATGAAGAGGCCATCCGCGTGCTCCGCTCCAACTTCCGCTACTATCCGTACCGTGTTTACCAGGTGCTCTCCAGCTCGCCGGGTGAAGGTAAAACCTATATCTCCGCCAACATCGCCGCTTCTCTGGCGCATGCCGGCAAGAAGGTGCTGCTGGTCGGTGTCGACCTTCGCAAGCCTCGTCTGGGTCAGATGTTCGGCATCAAGGAGCACACCCACGGTGTGGTTTCGTACCTGATCCGTCGCACCGATGAGATTGAACCGCTGATTCACCACGATATGTCCGGCGTCTCAGGCCTCGATGTGATCTTCGCCGGCAGCGTTCCGCCGAACCCTTCCGAATTGATCGAAACCGAGCGCATGAAAGAGTTCATCGAGCATGTCAAGCAGTTGCCGTACGACTACATCCTCTTCGACAGCTCGCCGTACCTGCCGGTGGCTGACTCCGTAGTCATCAACTCCTATGTGGATGCCAACCTGCTGGTGGTCCGCTCCGGCGTCACCGCCCTCAAGTTTGTCTCCGAATTGGATTCCATCGTGGCCAACGGCAAGCTTAAGAATGTGACTATCGTGCTCAACGGTATCGATATGACCTCCCATACCTACGGTTACTCCAACGGCTACGGCTATGGCCACTATGGCTATGGCGGTTACGGCGGCCGCGGTACCTATGGTTATGGTTACGGCTACGGTTACGGTTTCGACGAGGCCAAGCTGAGCAAGAAGATGGCGCCCGATACCCTCAAGGAGCGCATCCTCTTCTGGAAACGCAAGAAGAGTGAAAAGATCAATCCTGAACACAGATCCTCATCTTCCTCATAGCCTCGAGCGATGTTACGCTTTTTCGCCAATAAGAATCGTTATTCATTTGCGGACATCGGACTCCGCTGTGATGTCCACTCCCATATTCTCCCCGGTGTCGACGACGGCGCCGGGGAGTTTTCGGACTCTCTGGCCATCCTGCAGGCGATGCACGCAGCAGGGGTGGAGCGCTTCATCCTGACGCCCCACGTCTCCGGCGGCCTCTTTCCCAACAAGGCTTCCGAACTGCGCCTGCGGTTCGACCATCTGGTGGCTACGCTGCCGGAAGAGCTGGGATTGCAGATCGCGCTGCATCTGGCTTCGGAGTATATGATCGACGAGTTCTTTGACGAGCAGACGGATTTGCTCTACTACAACGATCGTCATATCCTTGTGGAGATGTCCTATGGCGTGCGGAGCCTGAATCTGCTGGAAACCGTCTTCCGACTGGTTCAGGAGGGCTTTACGCCGGTGCTGGCCCATCCGGAGCGCTACATCTTTTATTATGGCGGCCGCCGCGGACCGCGGAATGTGGAGGAGCTGGAGCAGCTACAGGAGATGGGCTGCAAGTTTCAGCTGAACATCCAGTCGCTCTCCGGCGCCTATGGGCCGGATTCCCTGGTGAATCTTAAGTATTTCCTGGATCACGGCTGGTACTCCTACCTGGCCAGCGACATTCACGCTGCCCGCCAGATGGCACGCTATACGGATTTCCAGGTCTCGCCCGCGCAGTTCGAGAAAGTGCGGGAATTAGCCTCTAATAACGAAACACTCTTTTAACGCCAAACGCCGCCTTGGCTACGCGGTAATAGCTTCGCTCGGACAAAAAAGTCCTCGCTGCGCTATTACGCGTCTTCGCCTTGCGGCGGCTCTTAAAGTTTAAAGGTGTCCTTAAGGCCAGTTACTTTATTATACCCGCCGTTCTTGCTGTCCTTGAAGAAGTAGCCCAGACGCTCGAACTGGACGGCGATGCCGCTCGTGTCTTTGAGCAGGTCGGGTTCGGCGTAGCAGTTTTCCTTGACGACCAGGGATTCGGGGTTGAGGTACTCCTTGTAGTCCACGCCCTCGGGCAGTTCACCCATCTTTTCTTCGGTGAAGAGGCGGTCGAAGAGGTTGACCGTGATCTTCTCGCTGTGGGTAGCGGAAGCCCAGTGGATGGTGCCCTTGACCGAACGCCACTCGCCGGCCCCCGGCTTGCTCGTGGGGTCGTAGGTGCAGTGGATCTCGGTGATCCGCCCCTCGGCGTCTTTCTGGTAGCTGACGCACTTGACAATATAGGTGTACTTCAGGCGAACCTCGCCGTCGGGTTTCAGACGGAAGTATTTCTTGGGAGCCTCCTCCATGAAGTCGGCACGCTCGATATACATCTCCTTGGTGAAGGGGACACGGCGGAACGGTCCGTCGGGCGACTCGGGGTTGAGCGGTGCGTTGAACCACTCTACTTCGCCCTCTTTCCAGTTGTCAATCACCAACTTGACGGGATCGATCACCGCCATGTAGCGGTTCGCGCGGCGGTTCAGGTCGTCACGCACGCACCACTCGAGCAGGGAGAGGTCGATGATATTGTCGCGCTTGGCCACGCCCACCTTCTCGGCAAAGGCGCGGATGCTCTCCGGCGTGTAGCCGCGGCGGCGCAGGCCGCAGATGGTAGGCATGCGCGGGTCGTCCCAGCCATCCACATAGCCGTTCTTCACCAGTTCCAGCATCTTGCGCTTGCTCATCACCGTGTGGGTGAGGTTCAGGCGGGCAAATTCGTACTGGTGGGAGGGGAAGATTCCAAGTTTCTCGATGAACCAGTCATAGAGCGGGCGGTGTACGTCGAATTCCAGCGTACAGATGGAGTGGGTGATATTCTCAATGGAATCGGACTCGCCGTGCGCATAGTCGTACATCGGATAGATGCACCACTTGCTGCCCGTGCGGTGGTGGTCCGCATGGATGATGCGGTACATCAGCGGGTCGCGGAAGAGCATGTTCGGGTGGGCCATATCGATTTTGGCCCGCAGCACGCGGCTGCCGTCCGGAAACTCGCCTGCCTTCATCCGGCGGAAGAGGTCCAGGTTTTCTTCCACGCTGCGGTTGCGCCACGGGCTCTCAACGCCCGGCTGGCTCACCGTGCCGCGATTCTGGCGGATCTCCTCCTGACTCTGGTCGTCCACATAGGCCAACCCTTTCTTAATGAGCACCTCGGCCCATTCGTAGAGCTGGTCAAAGTAGTCGGAAGCATAGAACTCGTTGGCCCACTGGAAGCCCAGCCACTGGATATCCTCCTTGATGGAATCCACATATTCGGTGTCCTCCTTCACGGGGTTGGTGTCGTCGAAGCGCAGGTTGGTCGTGCCGCCGTATTTCTGGGCGAGACCGAAGTTCAGGCAGATGCTCTTGGCGTGGCCAATGTGCAGGTAGCCATTGGGCTCCGGCGGGAAGCGCGTCTTGATGGTTTTGCACTTGCCGGAAGCCAGGTCGGCTTCGATGATCTCTTCGAGAAAATTGAGCGTTTTTTCTTCCATGGTTCATTCACGAGTTCTAAACACGCAAATATACAATAAATGACGTGGAATTGGCGAACTTTTGATAACTTTGGAGACAAATATTCATCACTATGGTACATTCAATGACCGGCTACGGAAAGGCGGAATGCCTGATCGGCGGGGACAAATACATCGTCGAACTCCGTTCCGTGAACGGCAAGAATGCCGACATCTCCCTCAAATCCTCCCTCATTCCGCGCGAGCGGGAACCCGAAGTCCGTCGTTATCTGGCGGCTGAACTGGGCCGCGGCAGCATCGATCTCTTCATCACGCTGCGTCGGGATGCCTCCTCCGAGGCGGCCCGTCCCGTGAACGGCGAACTGCTGCAAAGCTACTATGCCGGCGTCCACAAGGCGCTGGATGCGATGGGAGTAACCCTCTCGGACGACGCACTGCTTCCCGGCCTGCTCAAGTTGCCCGATGTGCTCGCCAAGCCGGAGGAGACCGAGTTCTCGGAAGCGGACTGGAAGATTCTTGAAAACTGCATCCACGAAGCTGTGGCGGCCCTGAAGGCCTTCCGTGCCCGCGAGGGGGAGAGCCTGCGGGCAGACGTGCTTGGTCAGGTGGATAAGATCGAATCCTACGTCACTGAGGTTGAGAAATACGAGCGCGAGCGGATTGACGCGGTGCGCGAGCGGATTCTCGCGAAGTTGGCGGAACTGGGGGCCAGGCCCGATGCCGAGCGGCTGGAGCAGGAGATGATCTTCTACATTGAAAAACTCGATATCAACGAGGAGAAGGTCCGCCTCCGCCAGCACTGCAACTATTTCCGCGAGACGCTGGATGCCGAGCCGATGCCCGGCCGCAAGATCGGTTTCATTGCGCAGGAGATGGGCCGCGAGATCAACACCATGGGCTCCAAGGCCAACCACGCCGAGATTCAGCGCTGGGTGGTGAAGATGAAGGACGAGCTCGAAAAAATCAAAGAGCAGTCGTTGAACATATTGTAAGGTTCACTAAACGTAACTAAACGTTTATAAACGGATATATACATCAAAATCAAATATTTATGAAACGAATTTTTACGCTTCTCGCGTTTCTGGCACCGCTCTGCGCATTCGCTGCAGGGACGACGGCTACCGACGAGGCACGCTTGCTCCGCTTCCCGGCAGTTGGCGGCGACCAGATCGTCTTCTCCTATGCCGGTGACCTTTATCGGGTCGGCATTAACGGTGGCGAGGCAGTTCGCCTGACCTCCCACGTGGGCTACGAAGTTTTCCCGCGCATTTCGCCCGACGGCAAGACCATCGCCTTCACGGGCCAATACGACGGCAACACGGAAGTTTACTCCATTCCTATTACGGGCGGCGAGCCTAAACGTCTGACCTACACGGCACTCGTGGGCCGCGACATGGTGGGTGAGCGAATGGGCCCCAACAACATCGTCATGTGCTGGACCCCGGACGGCAAGGAGATTGTCTTCCGCAACAAACAGTGGTGCTTCAGCGGCCTGCGTGCCCAGCTCCAGCGGGTTTCCGCCGATGGCGGCACGCCGGTGGATATTCCCACCTCGGAGGGAGGCTTCTGCAGCTATTCGCCGGACGGCAAGCAGCTGGCCATGAACCGCATGTTCCGCGAATTCCGTACCTGGAAGTACTATCGTGGTGGCCAGGCAGACGACATCTGGATCCACAAGGTGGGCACCACCAAGATCGAACGTATCGAGGGTTGCGATCCCGAGGCGCAGGATATCTTCCCGATGTGGATCGGAAACGAGATTTTCTACTTCTCGGACCGCGACCGCACCATGAACCTCTTTGCCTACAATACCCGCACGAAGGCTACCCGCAAGGTGACCGACTTTACGGAGTATGACTGCAAATTCCCTTCATTCTCAAAGGATTACATCGTCTTTGAGAACGGTGGTTATATCTATAAATATACGGTGAAGAGCGGTACCTGCGAAAAGGTGACCATCCGCCTCGCAAGCGATGCCATTTACGGCCGCACGGAGATCGGCACCGCCTCCAAGAACATCGGCGGTTACACCCTTTCGCCCGATGGCAGCCGCGTGATCATGATCGGCCGCGGCGACCTCTTCGAACTGCCTGCCGGCAAGGGCGCCGTCACCAATATCACCTGCACCCCGGGCGCGCATGAGCGTGACGTGGAGTGGTCGCCGGACGGCAAGAAGGTGGCCTACATCTCCGACCTCGACGGCGAGTATCAGATCTACGTAGCGCCCGCTTCCGATTTGAAGAAAGGGGTGGCCCTCACCCAGTTCACCTCCGGTTATCCGCAGGGACTGCTCTGGGCACCCGATGGTAAGAAACTCTATTTCCAGACGGAAAAACGCGATGTTTACTGCCTGGATACCGATACGCGTGCGCTGAACCGCATCCTGGTCTCCGAGACCAGCGGCTACCGCAATTTCACCCTCTCGCCGGACGGCGCGTGGGCTGCCTATGCCGTGGGGCTGCCGAACGAAGTCACCGCCATCTTCCTCTACGAAGTGGCTACCGGCAAGTCCTATCCGGTTACCGACCGCTGGTTCGATGCTTCGCAGCCGAAGTTCTCCTCCGACGGCAAGTACCTCTTCTTCGTCTCCACGCGTACCCTCACCGCGCAGTACTCCTCTGTAGAGTGGAATGCCTCCTATTCCGTTTCCAGTCAGCTCTTTGCAGTCTCCCTGGCAAAGGATACGCCCATCCTGACGGCCATCGAACCGGACAAGGCCGGGGAGAAGCCCGCTGCTCCGGAAGGACGTCCCGGCCCCGGTCCCAAAGGCCCGAAACCGGACAAGCCTGAAAAGCCCGAGAAACCTGAAGCCAAGGCAGTTACCAAGGTCGATATCGATGGTATCACCTCCCGCATCGTCTGCCTGCCGCCGGCTCCCGGCCGTTATCGTATTGTAGCGGCTTGCAGCGGCAAACTCTTCTACACGGTCTTCAGCGGTATGCCCGGCGGTGGCCCGCGCGGTGCGCAGGGTGGCGGTCTCCAGGCGCTGGATCTCAAGACCTTGAAGAGCGCAGAGGCCGGCAAGAAGGCTCCGCTCGTCCTGAGCGCAGACAACAAGAAAGCCATTGTCTCCGACTCCGGTAAGTTCTATGTCACCACCTTCGGCCCCAACGGCGCAGGCCGTCTGGAAGAGCCGCTCGCTATGTCCGATATGGATATCCTGATCGACCATCAGGCTGAGTGGAAGCAGATTTTCGAGGAGAGTTGGCGCATCACCCGCGACGGTTTCTACGTAGAGAACATGCACGGCGTGGATTGGAACGCCATCCACGACAAATACGCAGCCCTGCTGCCGTACGTCCGTCATCGTCACGATCTGACCTACATTCTGGGTGAGATGGTCGGCGAACTGAACGTGGGCCACGCCTATGTATCACCGGGTGAACTCCCTGAGATTCCGCGCGTTGCAACCGGTCTGCTCGGCGCCCGCTTCAGCCGTGACAAGGCTACCGGCAACTTCAAGATCGAGAAGGTTTACCGGGGTGCAACCTGGGACAAGTCCCTCCATTCGCCGCTGGGCGATCCCGCTGTTGCTGCCAAGGTGGGTGAATACGTCATCAAGGTGAACGGCATCGAGGCTTCCCAACTGCAGGATATCACCCAGCCGCTCGTCGGCAAGGCGGGCAAAGTGATTCCCGTCGTGCTCGCTTCCGATGCAGCCGGCAAGAAGGGCCTTCGCACCGTCTATGTAAAACCCGTCTCCGACGAATCCAATCTTGCTTATTATGAGTGGGTTTGCCAGAACATCGAGAAGGTCGACAAGGCCTCGGGCGGCGAAATCGGTTACATCCACATTCCCGACATGGGGCGTGAAGGTCTCGATATGTTTACCAAACTCTTCTACACCCAGCTGGACAAGAAGGCGCTCATCATCGACGACCGTATGAACGGCGGCGGAAACGTCTCCCCAATGATTCTCGAGCGCCTGCAGCGCGAGGTCTACCGCCTGAACATGTACCGCAACGGCATGAACGGCACGGTTCCCGCCCAGACCCACTATGGTCCCAAGGTCTGTCTGATTGACAAGTACTCCTCCTCCGACGGCGACCTCTTCCCGTACGGCTTCC
>JAFSWO010000095.1 GCA_017450165.1 Bacteroidales bacterium
ACAACAAGGCATCCGTCAAGGACGCGATCGCCGCTGTCGACAAAGAGGCCAAGGTGATTACCTTCTGCCGCTTCTCCCTGACCGACGACTAAAAATATCGGATTCCAGGCTTTAAGTGCACTTCGTTCGCGAGGTGCACTTTTTTTGTATATTTGTAGGTTCATTGAAACGACAAACACTTATCATACTATGTACAAGACATTTCAACAATACCTCGAGACCGAGCTGCAGTCCATCAAGGATGCAGGCCTCTACAAGAATGAGCGCGTAATCACCTCTCCGCAGAAAGCCGACATTACGGTGGCCGGCGGTCAGCAGGTGCTGAACTTCTGTGCCAACAACTACCTGGGTCTGGCCAACAACCCGCAGCTGATCATGGCTGCCAAAGAGGCGCTTGACACTCACGGCTACGGCATGGCATCCGTCCGCTTCATCTGCGGTACCGGTGACCTGCAGAAGAAGCTGGAGGCCAAGATTGCCGAGTTCTTCGGAACTGAGGATACGATTCTCTACTCCTCCTGCTTCGACGCCAACGGCGGCGTGTTTGAACCGCTGCTCGACGAGAAGGACGCCATCATCTCCGATGCCCTGAACCACGCTTCCATCATCGACGGCGTGCGTCTCTGCAAGGCACAGCGCTATCGCTACGCCAACGGAAACATGGAGGAACTCGAGAACTGCCTCAAGACCGCACAGGCTCAGCGCCACCGCTTGATCGTGACCGACGGCGTCTTCTCCATGGACGGCAATGTCTGCCCGCTGGACAAGATGTCCGAACTCGCCAACAAGGACGATGCGATGGTGATGGTGGACGAGTCGCACTCGGCCGGCGTCGTGGGACGCACGGGTCGCGGTGTCACCGAACTCTACGACCTCCGCGGCAAGATAGAGATTCTGACCGGCACCCTGGGCAAGGCCTTCGGTGGCGCGATCGGTGGTTTCACCACGGGTCGCAAGGAGATTATCGCCATGCTGCGTCAGCGCTCCCGCCCGTATCTCTTCTCGAACTCCCTCCCGCCGATGGTGGCCGCTGCCGGCATCAAGATGTTCGACATGATGAGCGAAACCAATACGCTGCAGGACAAGCTTCACAGCAATACGGACTACTTCGTGGCCCGCATGAAGGCTGCCGGTTTCGACATCAAACCCACCCAGAGCGCCATCTGCGCCGTGATGCTCTACGACGCAAAACTCTCCCAGGATTTTGCCGCACGGCTCCAGGAAGAGGGTATCTATGTTACGGGTTTCTATTACCCCGTGGTGCCTAAGGGACAGGCCCGCATCCGCGTGCAGGTCTCCGCAGGACACGAAGTGGAACATTTGGACAAGTGTATCGCCGCCTTTACCAAGATCGGTAAGGAACTGGGCGTAATCAAATAAATCGATTCCAACGTTTATGAAAAAGACATTAATCGCTTTTGCACTCGCTGCGGTGATCCTCTTGCCGCAGGCCTGCAATTCCGATGGCGGTGAGGACTGTGTATACACGGCCCATACCGAGAAACTGGCTACCGGCAAGACGACGGATATCACCCGCGCCGCTACGGAGCAATGGTCCGAAGTCAACTGGTCTGCCGGCGACAAGATTAAAGTATTCAAGGCCTCTGAGATAAAGGCCAAGGAGAGTCAGGGTGTGGACTTTACGCTGACCGGTTCGGCCGGTACTCCGTCGGCACAGTTTACGGCTGCCGGCACGGGTTCCTACAACAAGGCCAAGTCGTATCTCATCTTCCCGGCTGCCCTCGTGAAAGGTCACGAAGGTACGCTGGTGACGCTGGATCTGCCCGCAACCCAGAAGTATGTGCCCGACAGCTTCTCCACGGAGTCTTTTGCCGCAGTGGCAGTTGGCTCCAGCAAGGAGGAGGTCGGCTTTGTGAACCTCTGCGGTCTGCTGGTCGTCAAGATCAAGAGCGATTCGCCTGTTTCCATCGCCTCCCTTACCCTGGAGGCTGTAGGCAACGAATCGCTTTGCGGCGAGGGTACGGTGGAGTTGGCCTACAAGGAAGACGAGAAGCCCGCCCTCAAGATGAATAAGCCCGAATCGGATGCAACCAAGAAGGTGACCCTGATTTGCGATCCCGTCGTTGAGCTGGGTGCCGACGCTACGGCGTTTTGCTTCACCCTGCCGACCGGCGTTTTGGCCAAGGGCTTTAACCTCTATGTGAACGACAACCTCTATGGTCAGATGCAGCTGCTCGGTACGGCCGGTAAGAATACGATCTTGCGTTCCACCAGCCGCGTCGCCAACAGCAGCTTCAACTACTCCATCAACGCCATCAATCCGGAAACCACGCTTCACGGAATGGCCATCGCCTATGAAAGTGCGGGTTCCGTGGTAGTTCCTCAGGTGACCGGCACCAACAACGGATGGAAGATATACTGGGGCGACGGTTCCTCCGACGACTACTCGCCGCTGATTACCCACACCTACGCCGACCCGTCCGACAAGATTGCGGTCTTCTACGGCTTTGCCGGCGCAGACCAGATCGTTCTCAGTACCCTCAGCGGCGTTTCCACCGTCTATGTCAACTCTCTATAACGGACTGATACCATGAAAAAGATTGCATTGCTTCTCTTATTGATTGTTCTGCCGCTCGAACTGCTGGCAGATACGGTATCGCTCCGTCGCGCCAGCGCTCTGGCGGAGACCTTCATGGCAACGGACGGTACCCGTGCCGGCGGCCTTACGCTGGCTTATTCCTATGATACCAACGGAAACCTGATGGGCGGCACCCGCGCGTCCGGTGATCCGGCTATCTACGTTTTCAACCGTCCCGGCGGCGGTTTCGTCCTCATTTCGGGCGAAGATTCCTTCATGCCGATTCTCGGTTATTCCTATACCGGAGCGTTCCGCGACGATGCCACCATGCCGGATAACCTCCGTGCCTGGATCGGTGAAATGACCGCCTCCATCAATGACCTGCGTGCCGAGCATGCCCAGGCCAGCGGCAAGATTGCCGGACAGTGGAGCCAGTATGAATCGCCCACCCGCGCCGGCAGCATCAAGCGCGCCGCTCCTGTGGTCCAGTATACCACGGCCGAATGGTCGCAAAGCGAACCCTACAACTACTTCTGCCCTGAAATAGGCGGCCAGAAGGCCGTGACGGGCTGCGTGGCGACCTCCATCGGTATTCTGATGTATTACTATAAGTTCCCCAACCGCTCCAAACTCAACTTCCCGGTCTCTTCCGGTGAGGGTTATGTCATTCCGTCCCGCGAGGCCAACTATGATTACCAGTGGAACAAGATGAAAATGACCTATACCTCTGGATCATACACGCAGGAGGAGGCGGAGGCTTGTGCACGGCTTCTGGCGGATATCGGCCAGATCGGTAACCTCTCTTACGGCGTCAACAGTACCGGCGGTGCCACCAAGGAGGTGCTGGGCCTGATGGCCGACTATTACGGCTACGATAAAGGCATGTGCAACGTTTCGCGTTATTACTACACGGATGACGAGTGGATTGCCAAGCTGAAGGCGGAATTGAACCTCCGTCCGATGAGCTATACGGGTCGTTCCTCCACCGGCGGACACGCCTTCGTGGCAGACGGTTATGACGTGAACGACTACATCCACATCAACTGGGGTTGGAACGGCAGCAGCAATGGTTATTACACGATCAACGCGCTGGGTAAATACACGAATTCCCATGCCGCAACCTTCGGGTTCCATCCCGATGCGGGCGGTACGTATATCCCCGTCTATTCCTTCTACTATGGTTCAACCAGCGCCGGCGTAGCGTACAAGGGCCTGGAAATGGTCTCTGCGGCTATTACGCCGAACAAGGCCTTCACCATCAAGGTGGGCGGTGTCCTCAACCACGGATATAGCACCCACACCGCAGAAATCGGCATCGCGCACTGCCGCAAGGATGGCACGATCAAGCGGATGGTCAACCTCACCTCGATGGATGTCAGTTCGCTGGATCCCGGCTATTGGCGCGGATTCGAGCGGGTCAACTGCAAGATTACCGACCCCATTGAGGAGGGTGACGTGCTTCGCGCCTTCTTCCGTGCAGACGGCAACTCGTGGCAGAAGCTTTATTGTGAAAGCAACGCCGGCATTACGGAAGCGATCCGTATCGAAGATGTCATGTCGGTTGAGGCGGCTTCCAGCCTGGTTTACGACAGGGCTTCGCAGACACTGACCATCAACACCAAGACGGGCGTTCAGATAACCGTATCGGCCGCATCCGGCGCTTCGACGGCGGATTTTGTCACCATCAGTACCAACAAGGTGGTGATCAACCTGGCGCAGACCCCGTCCGACACTTATACCGTGTCGATGGTCACTTCCGCCGAGTCAAAGGTTTTCAAGATTGTCCGTTAGTAGCGGAAACTGGAGCCCCCAATAAACTCACGCAAGATGGAGGTCGGCGGAATACAGCCGGCCTCCTCTGGTGTAAGGGCGGCTACTTTGGTCAGGATGAAGTCGAGCAGGCGCTGGGCTTCGTCGTAGGCCGGTGAGCGGTGCGGCACGCTGCGCAGCAGGTTCTCCGCATAGCTCTTGAAGAGCGGCAGCTCGTAGATGAGGGACGAATCGAATTTCATATCCGCCAGATCCATGAAGGGGACGATATTCTTCTCTTCTCCCGCACGGACGCTGGGCCAGCGGAGAATGGTATCCGCCGGGCCGTTGCCCCGGAACTGGTTGTCGCGCACCATGCGGCGCAGCAGCCGGGTGTCATAGACGGAATCGTTGGGTTTGCGGATGGTGAGCGACCGCAGCACGGAGGCGTAGATGCTGAATTTGTTCTCCGGTGCGATCTCGGGGGTCAGCCCCGGGTTCAGTCCGTGGATACCCTCCATCACGATGATGCTGCCGGGGGTCATCTGCACCCTCTTTCCGCGGAAGACCCGCTCGCCGAGCACGAAGTCGTAGTCGGGAATCTCCACCTCCTCACCGGCAAACAGTTGGCGCAGCTGGCGGTTGAGGAAGGGAACATCCAGCGCTTCCAGACATTCGAAATCATATTCTCCCTTTTCGTCGCGCGGAGTATCCTTGCGGTTCTTGAAATAGTTGTCCATCGCAATGACGATAGGGGTGATGCCGATGGAGGCCAGGTGCAGGGCGAGCCGCTTGGAAGTAGTGGTCTTGCCGCTGCTCGAGGGGCCGGCAATCAGACAGAGCTTGGCATCCACCCGCCGGGCGATTTCGTCGGCGATAATGGTGAACTGCCGGGCGTGCATCACCTCGGACAACTGGATAAGGCGGGGGCCGAAACCAGCGATCAGCGCATCGTTGAGTGCGCCGACCGTATTCTCATTGATGGCCCGCTGCCAGATTTTTTCGTCTCTTACCATTTCAGTATGTTTTTCAAATATTTACCTGTGTATGAAGCGGGGCAGGCAGCCACCTGCTCCGGCGTCCCTTCTGCAACAATCATACCGCCTCCCGCGCCACCTTCGGGCCCGAGATCCACCAGATAATCCACCGATTTGAGAATATCCGGATTGTGCTCGATGATGACCACCGTGTTGCCGCGCTCCACCAGCTGTCCCAACACCTCCAGCAGCACCTTGATATCCTCAAAGTGAAGGCCGGTGGTGGGTTCGTCCAGAATGTAGAGCGTGTTGCCCGTCTCTTTGCGCGCGAGTTCGGCCGACAGCTTCAGCCGCTGGCTCTCTCCGCCGCTGAGCGAGGTCGACTGCTGGCCCAGCGTGAGATAGCCGAGTCCCACATCGGCCATGGTCTGCAGCTTGCCGGCAATCCACGGCACAGCCTTGAAGAACTCCAGCGCCTGCGTGACGCTCATCTCCAGCACGTCGCTGATGTTCTTGCCCTTGTAACGGACCGCCAGCGTATCGGGCTTGTAGCGCTTTCCGCCACACTCCTTGCAGGTGACATAGGCCGGCGGCAGGAAGTGCATCTCGATGGTCTGGATGCCAGCGCCCTTGCAGGCTTCGCACCGGCCGCCCTTGATATTGAAGGAGAAGCGGCCCGGCCCGAATCCGCGCACCTTGGCATCCGGGGTCTCGGCAAAGAGATTGCGGATGTCCGCGAAGGCGTTGGTATAGGTGGCCGGATTGCTGCGAGGCGTCTTGCCGATAGGGCTTTGGTCAATCACGATCACCTTGTCGATATGTGCGAGTCCCACGATGCGGTCGTAGGGGAGCGGTTTGACTTTGGAACGATAGAAATGGGCCTCGAGGGCGGGCAGCAGGGTCTCCGTGATGAGTGAACTCTTCCCGCTGCCGCTCACGCCGCTGATGCCGATGAGTTTGCCCAGCGGCAGGCGGAGGGTGACGTTTTGCAGGTTGTTGCCGCGCGCCCCTTCCAGCGTGAGGAAAAGTCCGTTACCCGTTCGCCGTACCGCAGGAACGGGAATGCGCTTGCGATCCAACAGATAGTCTATCGTGAGGCTCTCCTTCGTGGCCTTGTCCATGTCGGCCGGCGTGCCGTTGTAGAGCAGTTCTCCGCCCTTTTCGCCCGCGCCGGGCCCGAGGTCCACCAGCCAGTCGGCCGCGAGCATCATGTCGCGGTCATGCTCCACCACCATCACCGAGTTCCCCTCGTCGCGCAGATTCTTGAGCGATGCAATCAGTTTGTTCTCGTCCCGCTGGTGCAGGCCGATACTCGGTTCGTCCAGAATGTAGAGCACCCCCACGAGTTTCGAACCGATCTGGGTGGCGAGGCGGATGCGCTGGCTCTCCCCGCCGCTGAGGGTGCGGGTGCTGCGGTTCAGGCTCAGGTACTCCAATCCCACATCGATCAGGAACTTGATGCGGTCCTTGAGCTCCTTGAGGATATCGTTGGCAATGAGTCGCTGCCGCTCGGAGAGATGGTCGGGCAGCGAGCAGACCCAGTCGTAGAGACGGTCCATGGTGAGCGCCGCCACCTCGGCGATGTTCTTGTCGGCCAGCTTGAAGTAGAGGGCCTCCTTGCGGAGCCGGGTGCCGCCGCATTCGGGGCAGACGGTCTCCTCTATGTAGAGTTCTTTCTTGTCGCGTTCCCGCTCGCTCTCGTCGCCGTGCAGTTTGATCATCTGGATGATGCCGCCAAAGGAATCCATCTGCTGTTCCGCCCCCTGGCCAATCCGCAGCAGTTCGTCAGAACCGTAAAGAATATGCGTCAGAGCCTCTTCAGGAATGGTTTCGATGGGGTCGTGGAGCGAGAATCCGTGCTTGTCGGCAATCGCCTCCAGAAACTGGAAGACCTGGGTCTCGCGCAGCTTCTTGATGAAGGGGATACCGCCCTCTGCAATGGATTTGCGGGGGTCGGGGATGATGCGGCTCATATCCACGCTGGCCACCGTGCCGAGTCCGTGGCAATGCGGGCATGCTCCCTGCGGGGAATTGAACGAGAAGGTGTGCGGCGCCGGGCTGTCGAGCGAGAAACCGGTATCCGCACAGACAAAGTTGCGACTGTAGTGATGCACCGTGCCGGTATCGGCCTCAAGCACCATCAGCGAGCCCTTGCCCTGCGACATGGCAGTGACCACCGATTCGCGGATGCGCTTGCGGTCGTCCGGGGAGGGGACCAACTTGTCCACCACCAGTTCGATAAAGTGAATCTTGTAACGGTCCACCGTGCCCACATCGCCGATATAGTGGATTTCGCCGTCCACACGGACCTGGTTATAGCCCCTGCGGACGAGCTGTTCAAAGAGTTCCTTGTAGTGGCCCTTGCGCCCCTTGACGAGCGGTGCGAGCAGCAGCAGGCGCTTTCCCCGATAACGCTCGAGGATCAGGTCCACGATCTGCTCGTCGCTGTAGCGGATCATCTCCTTGCCGGTCTCCGGCGAATAGGCGGTAGCCGCGCGGGCAAATAGCAGGCGGAAAAAGTCGTAAATTTCGGTGATGGTGCCCACGGTGGAGCGGGGGTTGCGTCCGATGGTTTTCTGTTCGATGGCAATGATCGGACTGAGCCCCTTGATATCGTCGACCTGCGGCCGCTCAAGGATGCCCATAAATTGTCGCGCATAGGCGGAGAGGGTCTCCATATAGCGGCGCTGGCCCTCCGCATAGAGGGTATCGAAAGCCAGCGAGGATTTGCCGCTGCCCGAGAGTCCGGTGACGACCACCAGCTTGCCCCGGGGTATCTCGAGGTCAATGTTTTTCAGGTTGTGGCTCCGCGCGCCGCGAATAACGATCTGGTCCTGTCCGTTCATCTGCGCTGGCGGTTTTCCGGGAAGAAGGGATTGATCCGGTGCTCCTCACCGATAGTGGTGGGATAGCCGTGGCCCGGATAGACATTGGTTTCATCCGGCAGCTGCGCGAGCCGGTCGATGCTCTGCAGCAAGGTCTGGAAGTTGCCCTTGGGATGGTCCGTGCGGCCCACGCTGCCCTGGAAGAGGGTGTCGCCGCTGAAGAGCAGCTTCTCCGCCGCGTTGTAGAAACAGATGCACCCCTCGGTGTGGCCCGGTGTGTGGAGCACGTTGAGCGAGCACGCCCCGAAGGTGACGTTATCCCCTTCAGCCAGATACTCAAACGTTCCCGTATAGGGGGTGAAATCCAGCTCGAGCGCGGCGGAAAACATCCCGGCAATCTGCACCTGATAGAGGTCGTCCTTGTGGATCATCACCGGCACGTTCCATACCTCCCCGGCGAAAGCGAGCCCGAAGATATGGTCGAAGTGGCCGTGGGTGAGCAGGATCCGGACGGGATGAAGCTTCTCTTCCGTCACGAACCGTTCCAGACGGCTGAACTCGCCCCGGTCGTAGCAGCCGGGATCCAGGATGACGCACTCTCGCGACGCCTCGTCCCAGACAATGTAGCAGCACTCACGCAACGGATTGAAATATAGGGTTTTAATCTTCATCTGACGATAGAATGCGCCGTCCAGGCCAACATTTTTACAAAAGTACAAACACTTTTTGTATTTTTGTTACGATAAATCTAAAACAACCCGTTATGCACATCGCGATAGCCGGCAATATCGGCAGCGGCAAAACCACGCTGACCAAGATGCTCGTCGAGCATTTCAAATGGACTCCCAAATTCGAATCGGTCGATTACAACCCCTATCTTGCCGACTTCTACAACGATATGGAACGCTGGTCGTTCAATATCCAGATTTACTTCCTCAACAAACGCTTCCTGGATGTGGTGGAAATCCGCAAGAGCGACAAGATCATCGTTCAGGACCGCAGTATCTACGAGGATGCCTGCATCTTCGCGCCGAACCTGCATGACATGGGCCTGATGTCCAGCCGTGACTTCGACAATTACCAGTCGCTTTTCTCGCTGATGGTATCGCTGGTACAGGCGCCGGACCTGCTGATTTATCTGCGTTCCTCCATCCCGAACCTCGTGGCCAACATTCAGAAGCGAGGCCGCGAATATGAAAGCAGCATCCGTCTGGACTATCTCAAGGGTCTCAACGAACGCTACGACAAGTGGATTGACAGCTATTCGGACGGCAAACTCCTGATCATCGACGTCGACAACCTTCGCTTCCAGGAAAACCCGGATGATTTCGCAAAAGTCTGCGATCTGATTGAGGCTCAGCTGAACGGTTTGTTCTAGCATTTATCCGATTTTCCATCGTTTTTTTGGAAATCGATTAATCTTCGCCCCGGACCTCTCCGGGGCTTGTTTTTTCTGCCATTGGCGGCTACCTTGGCCGGAAAAAACGTTTATGCTCTTCAAATGTTATTGCGCCAGTTGTGTGGGAATCGAGGCCGTCACGGTCACGGTAGAGGTAGATCTGTCAAACGGGGTAGGCCTGCGGATTGTGGGGCTGCCCGACAATGCCGTCAAGGAGAGTCTGATGCGGGTGGTCGCCGCCCTGACAGGCTACGGATTCCGGCTGCCGGGCCGGCGGATTCTGATCAATCTGGCTCCGGCGGATATCCGCAAGGAGGGCTCGTCGTACGACCTGGCCATCGCTATCGGCATGCTGGCCGTCTCAGAGCAGATTTCGGCCCCGTTGGGCGGGGATTATCTGCTGCTGGGCGAGCTGGCGCTCGACGGCCGCCTCCGGCCGGTTCCCGGCGCGCTGCCCATTGCAGTCCATGCCCGTGAGGCAGGTTTTCGGGGCTGCATCTTTCCCCGCGAATCCGCCATGGAAGCGGTTGACCTGGAAGGCTTGGAAATCTATGGGGTTGAGACACTTGCGCAGGTGATAGACATTCTTTCCGGCGAGCGCGACCTGCGCGAATGCCTGATGCGGCGTGAAAGCGTCCCGGAGCCATTCCTGCGCCATGGACCGGACTTTCGGGAGGTCAAGGGACAGCCGGCGGCCAAGCGTGGGTTGGAGATTGCCGCCGGGGGCGGACATAACCTGGTTCTCATCGGCAGCCCGGGTAGCGGCAAGACCATGATGGCCTCCTGTCTGCCCTCTATCCTCCCGCCCATGAGCCGCGAAGAGTCGGTGGAAACCAGCAAGATCTATTCGGTTTGCGGATGCAGTATCGGCCGGAGCGGCCTGATGCGCGAGAGGCCCTTCCGCACACCGCACCACAGTGCCAGTCTCGTCTCGTTGATCGGCGGCGGTGCACTGGCCCATCCCGGAGAAATCTCCCTGGCCCACAATGGGGTGCTCTATCTGGATGAGCTGACCTTATTTCCGCGGTCCATTCTGGACGCCCTCCGCCAGCCGCTCGAGGACGGCCGTGTGACCATCTCCCGTGTCCGCTACAAGGTGACCTATCCCGCCTCCTTCATGCTGATCGCCTCCATGAATCCCTGCCCCTGTGGCTACTATGGGGACGGCACGGCGCGCTGCCACTGCACGCCCCAGCAAATAGCTACCTACATGGCCCGTATCAGCGGTCCATTAATGGATCGCCTGGACATGCACATCCAGTGTGACAACGTGGCGGCGGAAGAACTGATGGGCGGTGTAGATGAGGAACCCAGCGCGGTGATTGCGGATCGAGTCATGCGGGCGCGGGAGATTCAGCTGGCGCGCTTCCGCGACGAGTCGGCCCGCCGGCCGAACGGCGAAGGGCTCTTCACCAACGCCCAGATGGATGCCGCGATGCTGCGCCGCTACTGCGCCCTCGGCCCGCGCGAGACCACCTTCCTGACAGACGCCATCCGCAAGCTGAATCTCTCCGCCCGGGCCTACAGCCGCATTCTCAAGCTTGCCCGCACCATCGCCGACCTCGCCGGCTCTCCCGACATCACCCTTTCCCACCTCTCCGAAGCCATCCGTTTCCGCTCCCTCGACCGCCTCACCGACCTGTTGTATAGATGAAATTTGCTATCTTTGCGGTATGACCGAAATCATCATCAACGGCGTGGAAGATTTGCCGCGGGCAGCGAAGGTCTTTCTGGAGAAGAAGGGCAAAGCCTCCATTATCGCCTTTTACGGTGCGATGGGAGCGGGAAAGACCACCTTCATCACGGCCCTGTGCCGGACGCTGGGCGTGAAAGACGACGTCAACAGTCCCACTTTCACCATCGTCAACGAATACCGGAGCGGTGCTGGAGAACCCGTTTATCACTTTGATTTCTATCGGATCAACCGCTTGTCAGAGGCGATGGATATCGGTCTTTACGAATACTTCGACAGCGGCAGTCTCTGCCTGATCGAGTGGCCGGAGATGATTGAAGAGCTGTTGCCGGAGGAGACCCTCAAGGTGCAGATCCTGACGGACGACGCCCGCACGCGCCGGCTGCTGTTCTAGCACGATAGTTGCTGAAGAGGTGCCGGACCCAAATTGAATGAAATGAAACAAAGACTTCATACGCTGCTGAAAACCGCCTGCCTGCTGCTGGCCACCCTGCTGTTGGGCACGGCCCTGCAGGCCCAGAGTCCCCGCTATTTTGACGCATTGCGGCTCTATCATGCCGGCAAACCGGAAAAGGCCATCGAGCAGTTTGAGAAAGAGCTCGCCGCGCATCCGGACAACGATGCGGCCCACTACTACATGGGCACCACGCTGCTCTCCGCGGAACGGCCGGATCTGGACCGGGTGGAGAAGTGTTTCCGAAAAGCGCTGGAACTGAGCCCGGATAACTATTGGTACAAATATTCGCTGGCGCTCTTCTATGTTGAGACCAGCCGTCCGGAACTTGCCTCCCCGCTGCTGGAAGAACTGATGGCGGAGTATCCCAAGAAGAGTGATCTCTATTTCGATGCCGCCAGCGCCTATGTCTCCCAGAACGACACCAAAAAGGCCCTGGAGGTAATTGACAAGATAGAGGCGGTGGCCGGCAAGAGCGAGATGATCGCCATCTCCAAGATGGATCTGATCCGCAAGCAGATCAGCGGTGCGGCGGGCGAAGTCGCCGCCTACGAGTATCTGGAGAACTATTACCGCGAGTACCAGTCCCCGCGCCTGGCAGCCATGCTCGGCGATTACTATCAGCGCTCTTTCCGCGACAGCCTGGCGCTGGACCTTTATACGCAGGCCATTGAGATGGATGAGTCCTACGCGCCCGCCTACTACGGCCGTGCCCACAGCTATCAGAGTCTGCGTATGTATGATCGCTACTTTGAAGATATCCGCACTTTCCTGCGCGACGGAAACATCGCTCCGGTGGCCAAGGCGGATTATCTCAACCATATCATGGAGGCGCCGCAGTTCGTTCAGGCCTTCCAGGCCGATGTTGACTCGATGATGTTGGATGCGCATCTTGCCGCACCGGAAGATTCCCTGGTGAACGGAGCCGTGGCGCTCTATTACTACCGCACGGACCGCCAGTATCTCGGCATCGAACTGATGCGCCAGATGGCGGAGCGCTATCCGGAAAGCTATCCGCAGGGCTTCCAGTATCTGCTGATGCTCTACTACAGCGACGCGTGGGACGGCCTGATCAACGCCTCCACCGTGCAGTTGCAGCGCTTCCCCAAGGGGCGCGATATCCTGATTCTGCGGGCCAGCGCTTTCCGCCAGCTGAAGAACTACGAATCGGCCATTGCCGATTATGAGCAGATGCTCTCCGATGCGCCCAAAGACAGCGCCACGGTGGTGATGGCATGCACTTCGCTGGGCGATCTGTATTACGAATCGGGCAACCTCAAGAAGGCCTATGCCAACTACGAGAAGGCGCTCAAACAGGCGCCCAATCACCTGCCGGCCCTGAACAATTACGCCTATTTCCTGAGCCTGGAGGGCAAGAAACTCAAGAAGGCCAAGGAGATGAGCAAGAAGACTATCGAGGCCGAGCCGGACAACCCCACCTATCTGGATACTTACGCGTGGATCCTGCACCTGTTGGGCCAGGATGTGGAGGCCAAGGCCATCTTCAAGCATGCCATGCTCTATGGTGGCAAGGAGCAAGCGGCCGTGCTGGATCACTATGCAGAGGTGCTCTATTCGCTCAAGGAGTACGACCTGGCCTACATCTACTGGAACCAGGCCAAGGCGCTCGATTCCACCGGTGAGCTGATGATAGAAGAAAAGGTGCGCGAGCGCAAAAAGAATCAGTAAACATGAAATTCCTGCGCCTTCTTCTCCCGGTTTTGCTGCTTTGCAGTCTGTGTGCGGCCCCGCTTCGCGCGCAGGACCTCAGCGCCAAGCAGGAACGGAAGCAGAAGATCGAACAGGAAATCCGTTTTCTGGATAAACAGTTGAAGAATCTGGGCGTCAAGCACCGCTCCACCACCGAACACCTGACGCTGGTGCAGAAGAAGGTCTCGGCGCGCAAATCGCTCTTGAACCGCATAGACAGCCAGATTCACGACGTGGATGCACAGATTGCCGAGAAGAAGGCGGACATTGCCCGCACGCAGGCCGAACTCGATACCCTGGGCGGTTACTATGACCGCTTGGTTTACAATGCCTATAAGAATCGTGACACCAAAGTCTGGTTCATGTACGTGCTGGGTAGTGAAAGCGTGGGGCAGGGGTATCGCCGTCTGTCCTATTTCAAGAATCTCTCCGATGCGGTCGGCATGCAGGCGGCCCGGATCCGCGAAACCCGCGCGCGGCTTGAACAGGAGCGGGTCTCGCTGGAGGAGTCCCGCCGACAGTTGGTGGCGCTTCGCGGACAGCGTGAGAAGGAATACAAGCAGCTGGTTTCCGACCAGAAGCAGTCCCAATCGCTCATCAAACGCATTGCCAAAGACCAGAAAAAGTATCGCAAGGACCTGGCTGCCAGGCGTAAAGAGGTGGAGAACCTGAACCGTCAGATTGCCAAGATGGTGGCCTCCACCGTGGCAGCCGACAAGCGCGCCAAGGACATGGTGGACCCCACCCTGTCGGGTGAATTCGCTCAGAATCGGGGTAAGTTGGGCTGGCCGGTCAACGAAGGTGTCATCACCGACCGTTTCGGCGTGCACTATCATCCGGTTTACAAGAACATCCGCCTGCCTGAAAACAACGGAATCACCATCTCCACCAATGCCGGTGCGGAGGTGTTCAGCGTTTTCGATGGTGTGGTCAAGCAGATCGTGGTGATTCCGGGCTACAATCAGTGTGTACTCATCCAGCACGGCAAATACTACACCTTCTACTGCAAACTGGCCGGCGTGAGTGTCAAACCCCGCCAGAAGGTCCGCACGGGGGAATCCATCGGGTATCTGCAGGAAGATGGCAACGTCTCCACCATCCATTTCCAGATTTGGGACGGAACGGTAAAGCAGGACCCCGAAAAGTGGCTGAAAAAATAACCCGCAGAAAGATTTAAATGATGCCGGACTCCAGGGCCTGGCGCACCATCTGTGCGGTGTTGTCTGCGTTGAATTTAGCCAGCATCCGCTTGCGGTACCACTTGATGGTCTCCGCGCTCAGCGAGAGATTGGATGCAATCTGCCGGGAGGTAAGCCCCTGCGAGAGCTGACGGAGGATCTCCTGCTCCCGCGCGGTGATTTCTTGGACGATAGTCGGACTGTAACTCATTTTAATACGGCGCAAAGTTCGTACTACTGAACCTGAAAAACACCACCCTTTTGGGTAAAAATGCGTTTATAATGTTTCCACGCGAGCGACGCGTAGCAATAGCGGCGCGTGTGGCGGGTGGGAACCAGTGCGTAATGAAAAGTCTTTTCCGCGGCGGCAATCCGCAGGCGGTCCAGATCGCCGTAACCAGCTGCGGGCCAGGGACATCCGCGATTGTAGGCGGCGGCTGCCAGCCGGACCTGCTGTTCGATGGGAAGGGTTTCCAGCCCGTAAGTGTGGTAGAGCAGCCGCAGGAACACTCCCACGTAAATCACCTGCCACTCCTCCTTCATCAGGCGCGTGATGCGGATCCGCCACCACCCTAAAGGGTGGAAATGGACCCGCTGCGCGCGGAATCCAAGCCCTTTTTGCGCAGGTTCGCCGCGTTTTTGTACCTTCGCTTTATGAAACGATTCTTCCTTCTGCCGGCACTGGCGCTGCTGTTTCTGACGGTTACGTCCGCCACCGCTTACAACGATTACCGCGGTCACAACCTGGATTCGCTGGAACGGACCGTGGCGCGCTGGACGCCCGACGCGATCGACCGGGCTTCGGAAGCTGAATTGGTGGACCTGAACGTCGCGTATCGTCACCTGGCGCAGGGATACCGGAATTTCAACGGCGAAAAGAGCCTTTTCTATGCGCGTAAGGCGCTGGAAATCAGCCTGCGAAAGGGCTGGCCGCTGGCCAATGCCGACGCGTTCCGCGAGATCGGCCTGCAGTTCTATGGCCGGGAGGAATACGACAGCGCGCTGGTTTACTTCACCCAGTCGCTTGCGAACGTAGACCGGATGGCCGCCGGCGCCACTTCGCCCACCAGTCCGGAAGGCTACAGTGAGAGTGACTGCGACGACATGTACTCGATGCTGTACGGCACGGTGGGCAACCTGTATAACATGATGGGCGACCTTCCGAAAGCCATGGAGTACTATGGGAAAGCGGGCGCTCTCTTCGACAAGTACGGCTGGAACGAGAGCAACGCCATCCTCTATTTCAATATCGGTGAAACCTGGATTGACGAGGGCGACCTGAAGGCGGCCGAGAAGGCCTACCTGCGTTCGATGGACTATGCGCTGGCCTCGGGCGATTCGCTGATGATTGCCGGGGCGCAGAAGGGACTGGGGCGGCTCTATACGGCTAAGGGCCAGACCTGGAAGGCCCTGCACTGGTTGCGCATGGCCGACGAATACTATGCCAACCACAACCGGGAAGAGGTGGAGACGCGCAAGGACATCTACGAATGCATCTCGGAAGCGCTGGCCCTCCAGCGGAAAATGCTCGCCTGGCTGCTTGCCGGACTGGTGGCGCTGCTCCTGCTCATTGGCGCGCTGACATTCGTAGCCCGCAGGCTCCGCCGCAGCCGCCGCGAGCAGGCTGAAACCTCCGTCGTGATGGAAGAGACGCTCTCCGACCTGCACCATGCCGCCCATCCGGCATCACCCGATGCGGCCGCTTCTGAGAAAAGCGCCATTCCCATTTCAGATCGTGAGGCGGAGATCCTGGATCTGCTGGCCAAAGGCTATACCACCGTCCAGATTGCAGACTGCCTCTGCCTGAGTCCCGAGACCATCAAGTGGTACCGCAAGAAACTTCTGGTCAAGTTCGACGTGGCCAACACCGCCGAACTCGTCCTCGCCGCCCGGGACTCTCTGCAATAGAATCTTTACCTCAACACCTCAGCGTGAGTGCCGGTTCTTGTCATGACAAGGATGAGTCGGTCGTCATCCTGTGTCCAGAGTAACAGCCAGTCCGGCTGGATATGGCACTCCCAAATACCGCTGAGCCGGCCGGAGAGTTTGTGCGGATGATACTCCTGAGGGAGTCGGCCATCTTCCGCCAGTAGCGAGATAACGGCTCCGAGCAGGTCCATATTTCTGCCTTGCTTGGCGCAAAGCTTGACATCCCTTCGGAATTGTCCGGTTGTAAGGCACTTATACTTCTGCATGGTTATCTTCCTCCTCAATGCTCTTCATCAAATTGTCCATCCCGGTGTATTCTGAGACCTGGCCCTGGTTAAGTTCGTCGAGGGCGATTTCCAGACCGGACTCGGGGTAGTTCAGCATAAACTCCCAGCCCATTTTGCGGGCCATGGCTTTGGCAAGGGGTATGTCTTCCGACGGGATCCAGAACTGGGTGATGTCCCGGCTTCCGTACCGGACGGCCGGTTCTCCCAGCACCATTGCGTGACCGCCGGTCGGAGCGTATCCGCTGACAAGGGGGTCCATTATGTCGGCGGGGTTTTCCACTGCTTTCTCGAGGGCTCGCCGAATGAAGGCATTGATAGTGATGCCGGCCTCGGCAGCATAATCTGCAATGGAATTGTGCGTGGCAGGGGAAATACGGATATTCAAGTTGCCCGTATAGCTCTTTCGTGGCGGGAGGCCCTGTTTCTTGCACAAGGCCACATAGTCGTCGACCGCTTTGTGAAACGATCTGGTAATCTCCTGGATGCTAGCCCCCTGGAAGTTGACTAGACCGTCAATGCCTTCGATTTTCCCGAAGAACACGCCGTCAGCCTCACTGAAGTTGACGGATCCGATAAATCCTTTGTACTTGAGTGTATTCATACTGCAAATGTAACTAATTTTTAGTTGCAAACAAATCTTTTCCGTCCAGTTCATATTTCCACCTTTTTGAGCCTGCCGCCCGAGACGACCCTTCATAATCTGCCACTAACTCCGAGTGAGTGTAGCAGGTGGTCCGAGAAGTGGACCACCTGACGCACCTCCTATAGGCTCGAATCCTCGATTTCCACCCCAAAGGGTGGTATCTTCCACCCCGAAGGGTGGTGATTGGCCGTCCCGAATCTGCGAAATTTGCAAAAAAATCCTCAAAACCGGATCAAAACACAACAATCAATAACTTTCACAAAGATGAAAAACGAAGAACGGGAACGCTACGAAGCTCCCCAAAGCAAAGAAATCAAGGTCGCCCTCCCGCGCTGCATCGCACTGTCGGGTGGTATCGATCCCTCCTCTGAAAATCCCGAAGTTCCCTGGGTCATTTAACTGGATTAATGTTATGAAAAGAGTTTATTTATTCTTAGCATTTTTGATCATTCTTCCGACTGCTTGCGAAAGAATAGATCCTCAAAACTGTAATACTAAGGATGCTCCTGTTTTTTATGCATCCGTTGATGAAACCAAGGCTGGTTTTAACTATGATTCCGGAGAAAAGACCTACTCGCATTATTGGAATCTGAACGATGAGGTTGCTATCTTCCCTAAAGGAAGCAAATATGATCGTTATCGTATAACAAACGCCTCCGGAGGCGTGTTGGAGATGGTGTCCGCACATGAAGGTGCACACACATACACCACGGGTATTTTTGGCTTCAATGTCGGCGTATATCCTTATTCTGCAGTTTACAGGGAAGGCGGTGAAGACTTTGGAATGACGAAATTCTATGTTAATTTTCCGACAGATTCTCCATACTTTGATGCTTCTTCTCCTGTTTATGGCTATGAAAACCTTATGATAGCTTATAGTGAAGACGAACATTTGACGTTCAAGAGCATGGTCGGTTGGTTGAAGGTTTCGCTCAAAGGAGATTTTGCTATCAAGAACATTCACATTGAGGGCAACAACAATGAGACGATTTCTTATGGTGGCATGCAGTATAGTTATAACGAGTCTTACCACAGACTTTCGTATTTAGGCGCAGGCAGCCTGAACAAATACAGAAATGTTCGTTTTCAAGCCCCGTATCCGACTCTGTCGACAAGTTCTTATACCGACTTCTATATAGCTCTTCCTTCGGGTACGCTAAGTAAGGGTTATACGCTTGTGATAACGAAGGAAGACGACAGCATCGTAACACTTGTCAATAATGCCAGCACCACCATTAACGAAAATAAGGTAACCCCGACAACGCCAATCTCCATTGATGATTATCTGGCGCTAACCACTTCAACAGGATTTGGTGCTGAATCTGCAAACTGCTATATTGTATCTGCGGCCGGTGACTATCACTTCCGTTCAGTTCAAGGCAATAGCAATACTTCTGTAGGATCTGTAGCCAGCGTCTCCGTTCTTTGGGAAACTGATAATACCTATACTCCTGTAAATGTTGGCGATATCATTAAGTCTGTGAGTTACTCTCCATTTGGATATATAATATTCTCCACCCCAGCCGTGTTCAAGGAAGGAAATGCTTTGATTGCCGCTAAAGATGAAGGAGGCAACATCCTTTGGAGCTGGCACATCTGGTGCACAGACACTCCATTGGAGGTTACCTTGAGTTATGGTGGAGCGACAACGACCTTCATGGACCGTAATCTGGGAGCTCTTTCTGCAACTAAAGGCGATGGGTTGATTACCAGTGGTCTCTATTACTATTGGGGAAGAAAAGACCCGTTCTATATAAGCAATGCCACTACTAACACACAGAGCAGAGACATGAGGGTTTGTGGCACCGCCGCCCTGCCTTCGGCAAGCGACAATACCGATGACGCAAAAGCCACCGTGGAATATGTCACTGCTCACCCTACGGAACTAGTTGCTTATGGAAGTTCGTGGAGCAATGCCTGGTATAAGGATGCGCCGGCAACACCTTTCTGGTCCAATACCAAGACCATTTATGATCCTTGTCCTCCTGGATATGTTACCTATAACGTAAATTCTCAGGATGATGTGAATGCAAGTATTTTTAAAAAATTAAAAGATGCAGGGGATAAATGGAGTTATGGTGGTAGCGGCAACTTCCATTACATGACACTTACAGATGGCACAAATGAAGTATGGCTCCCTGCTGCAGGAAGGGTTTCTGTGGGTAGTGATGGACAACCTAATGTTACATCATACTACTCGACCCCTAATGCAAATTATAAGGGATATTATCTGATGGGCAGCAGAAGCCCCTACACAGGATGCTACGGATTTGACTTCGGAACATCAGCAGATCATACTGCATATACATATTATTCTCTTCCAATGGGTACTTTTACGCCAAATATGATGTACAGCGTCCGTTGCCAGAAGGAATAATTGATTCCAGAATATGTGAAGTGTGCATAGTGGTCCAAAGTGTGGACCGCTGTGCACACTTGCTACTTCTTCCCGCTCGCGGCGCGAAACATATCGATCAGGGCGGCGATGGATTTGTGGATGTCGTACTCTTCGGTGGATTCGGCGTAACGCCACCCCATCTCGTGACGCTCCTCCGGGTGGTCCAGCCAGTAGTCAATACAGTCGGCCAGGGCACGTGCATCCCGTGTAGGGAAGAGGCTGCGCTCATCCAAAGCGAACTGCGAAGTCGCGGTTAGTTCTCCCTCCGCAATCACCGGTACAACGGCCTGCTGCAGGGCCTCCAGCGCGGAAAGTCCCTCCACCTCCACCGTCGCACAGTGGATGTAAAGGTCGGCCTTGGCCGCCAGGTCGCGCAGTTCGTCACGCGTGTGGAAGTGGAAGATCGGGTCGTACCGCAGCACGCCATCCTGATAGAGTTGGTGCGCCTGTTCGCGGATGCTGTCGGCCTCCGGACCGCGTCCGGCAAAGTAGAGCTGGATGCGCTGTGCATTGCGGCAATACTTCATGGCTTCGAGCAGCGTAGGTTGGTCTTTTTCCACCGCCAGACGACCGATACAGACCACGAGGAACGGTCGCGAGGGATCATCGTTGCGCTGAGCCACGCGCACCGGCTCGTCCGGAATGATGCCGTTGGAAATCAGGTGCAGCCGGGCCTTGAACCCGAATTTCTTCAGTCGCTCCATCACGTTTTCGGTAGGGCACTGAATATCCGTGCAATAGTTGAAGACCAGGTCCCGCCATGCGCGGAGCATGTTGTAGTTGAGAAATTTCCAGTCGCCTAAATTGATGGAGCAGAAGAGATTCTCAGGGTGCAGGTGATAGGTGGCGGTACAGGGAATCTTATAGAACCGCGCAATCCGGGCCGTAACCATCTGGAGGATAAACGGCTCCTCCAGGTGCACCACATCTGCCCACCGGACCGCTTCTTTGATGACGGAGATATCGGCCCGTGCGAACTTGTACCCGTTGGATTGTACCAGTCCGTCGAAAACCGGCACATGGAAGTCCCCTAGTACATAATCGGGTTGCGGCGTCTCTGCTTCGTGGTTTCTTCCGGAAAGAACCCGCACCTCCTCTCCTGCCTCGCGCAGATAGCTCACCGTGCGGCGTGCGGAAGCGGAGAGCCCGTTGCCGGATGCGTAATAGTTATTGACGACAAATAGTATCTTCATAAAACAACTAGTTTCAAAAGTGACTCAAAAAAAGGAAGCAAAAACTTTGCCTGACCATCTCTAGACTCTTGGAAATTTCCGCATAATGCGCGAACTTTGTGCAAAACAGAGATTCGGAATGTTTACGCTTCAAGAGCATCTCTTCAGTCTTTCTTTAGCCATCTATCTGGCAGTCAGTATTACCGTGGCAGTTGTCCGGTGGGGTCATAAATGTGAGCCTTATGCGCGCTATGCGGATTATTACTACCCTGGCTGGAAGTCGATTATCTTCTGCTACCTCTCCAACCTGATTCTCTTTCCGGCTGTTCTCTTTCCCGGCAATTCCGACTACGTCCTGCTGGTGCGAATGATGCTGATTCTGGGCTCTCCCGCCCTCTGCGCGCTGATGCTCTTCAGCTATTTTGGCACGGTGTTGAACGTCTACTGGTGGCGGCGCCCCGTCTATGCGCTGGTGGTTACGTTCCTGATTGTGGTCCTGGTTGCGCTGGTGATTGCGATTATTCCGGGATTGCATCTTTACGGGTTCTTTGGCCGCTGCTATTTTGCACTGGCCGGCACGCTGGCCCTCTTCTACTTCCTTAGTTTCTTCATGGCGCTTCGCCTGATTGTGCGAGCGCTGAAGAATCAGGCCCGTGAGAACTATTCCAACCCAAAAGATTTCCCCGTCAAGTTTGCACAGGCCTCCTTGATTTTGCCGGTCTTTCACATGGCAATCAGTTGGACGAGTACTTTTATCGGTTCACTGACGGCGCTTTCCATTGGCCTGCTGCTCCTTTCGGTGCAGAGCGTCTTCTTCCTGCTGGGTATTCTTTCGCCGCATCGTTCCCTCTCCGTAGAACAACTGGAGGCGCAGCGTGCACCGCTGCCGGAACCGGCACCGGCACCCGAACCGCCTACGGCACAACCGGAAGTGACGATCCTTTCTGCCGCGCGTAAAAAAGAATTGCTCAAAGCCATCCGCAAATGCGTGGAGGGAGACAAGGCCTATCTGGATTCCCATCTCACGCTGGCCAGCCTGGCACAAAGGATCGGGGTTAACCGTACCTATGTTTCGTTGGTGATGAGCGACTGTCTGGGCGGCTTCTTCGTCTATGTCAACCGATGCCGCCTGGCCCATGCCGCCCAACTGAAGGTGGAGCAGCCGGATCTGCCTATGGGAGAAGTGATTGCTGACTCCGGTTTCGGCTCCCGCCAGAGTTACTACAACGTCCGTCGACAGTTGAGTAAATAGCGATTCTATTTCGTACTGACCAGTTCGTCGGCGACGGCGTGGGCGACGCATTCCACGATGCTGTCCATGCCGAACTTGCCCTTGATGCGCTCTTTATAACTGTCTACTGTATTCAGGGCAATCCCCATGGCGGCGGCAATTTGAGCATTGCTGTAGCCCGACGTGGTGAGTTGCAGCACCTCCAGTTCGCGGGCTGTCAGCCCCTGGGGCTTTCGGGAGGCCAGGTTTTCCCTGCCGCCGAAGAGCCGTAGGATGTAGGCGGAATCAATCGTTTCCCCAAAGAAGAGACACTTCCCGGAGGCCACCTCAGTGATGGCCTTTACGATGGATTCCGGCGCGGAATCTTTGGCCAGATAGGCGCAGGCGCCGGAGGTGATGGCATTCAGGATATAGGCGGGTTTCTTGTAGTGGGAGAGCACCAGTGTGCGCACGGCAGGAAAGGCCTCGCGGAGAATGCCCAGTAGCGTGAGACCGTCGGTTTCGGACTCCAGCGAGATGTCCACCACGGCCACGTGGGTCTCCGGATGCGCGTTCAGAAAGGCGACGGCCGCGCCGGGGCTGGTCACCGCCTCCACGGTAGGATCGGCCGAAAGGGCCAGTTTGAGCCCCATTACAAATACGGTGGAATCTTCAATGAGCAATACGTTTATCATAGGTTCAGCGTGATTTCAAGTCCTCCTTCCGGACGGTTTCGGGGCGTCATGGAGGCGCCCATCTTTTTCAATAAATCCCGGGTGATAACCAGCCCCAGGCCGTGTCCCCAGGCCGTGCCGTTCTCCTGGATGCCCGGGCCGCAGTCGGTGATGACAATCTGCCGGCCGCGTGCGCTCAACCGCACCTTTTCCCCTTTGGGAGAGACCTTGACGGCATTCTCCAGCAGGTTCCGCAGGCAGGTCAGGAGCATATTGCGGTCCGTACGCACCGTCAATCCGGCGGGGATATCGATTTCAATGATTTCATTCTTGTGGACGCTGCCGACGGCTTCTGCCGCCAGGGCGGCCAGATTCTCTTCGCGCATCACCGGTTCCAGCATTCCCTTCTGATCCAGCGACCAAAGCAGGAGGTTCTCCAGCAGGGAGGAGGTCTCTTGCGTGGAATCCGACAACGCCTGCAATCCCTCTTTCAGCTGTTCGGGTGAAAGCGTGTCGATATGATCCAGCAATTGCCGGGAAAGCAGCCGGTTCCCGGTGACGGGGTTTCGCAAGTCGTGCGAGATGATGGAGAAGAAGCGGTTGCGCGTGTCCAGCTCCTGAATCAGGATTCGCCGCTCGCGGAGGCGGATGATGAGCCAAATCAACCCCAGGATCAGGAGCAGATAGAGCAGCAGGAACGGCCAGCGAAGCAGCAGGGGCAGCGGAACCCGGATTTCGCTGATGCGGGATTCCCCTTTTTCCCATCGGCCGAAGAGGTCCGTGCACTGTTCCTCCAGCACATAGCGACCCGGCACAATGTGCTCCGGCAGGCCGGTGAAGCGGTTGTAGACCCATTCTCCCTTATTCAACCGGTAGCGATGCTGCACCAACGGGGCCAGCGGCAGGTTGCCGGAAACCGCGATGGCGAGCAGGCTGTCCGGATAGAATAGCACGGCCCCCTCCGGTCCGCCGAAGGCCAGACGGCCGTCAGCAAGTTGGCAGGTGGCCCGCTCGTTATAGATATCCGACGGGAATCCCAGCTCCTTTCGGGCGATACCGATACTGCCGTCCGTGTCAATGAAATAGAGGCCCTCCTCCGTTCCGGCCCAGAGCCGGCCTTCGGCATCGGCCCGCACGGACTGAATCAGTTTTCCGTCGAGGTAACGCTTGCCGGAAGGGCTCCAGAGCCCTCGGTGCGTGGCTGCCCACAGCGTCCCATCCGGCGTCAGGCATAGGTCGGTGATATAATCGTCCGGCAGATACTTGGTGACCAGCCGGGTTTTCCGGTCAATGATGTTGAGGCCGGCTTCGGTGGTGCCGAAGACCAGATTGCCCTCCGCATCCTCAATCAGGCGGCTGCCGAGCCGGGAACTCAAATAGATGTTGGAATCCACCTCCGGGGTTGGGTGGAAGAAGGGGCTGAGCCACTCCGGCGGGGCGGTTCGGCCGGTTTTGCGGTCCCATTCGTTCATGCCCACGCCTTCCCAGGTCACCACCCAGAAGCGGCCGTCGCTGTCCTCCAGAAAATCCGTGATCCAGTTGGAGGTGATGCGGTCTTCCCATGCCACGATGTGCTGCTGCTCGGGGATGGGGCCGCTCACTGCCCCTCTGCGCACCCGGCCGTTGCGCCAGATATTGAAACCGCAACCGGCATAAAGGCCGATATAGACCGTGCCCTCGCTGTCCTGGTACAGGCAGGAGACATGCCCCTCGTTGGGCCGTCCGGCGGGCCTGTAATCGACGTGTAAAGGGGTGCCGGATCCATCCGTGCGGTATGCGCCGCTATCAGCTGTACCCACCCAGATGCAGCCATCCCTGGTTTGCAGGAGCGCCGTAACCTGTTTGGAGGGAACATCCAGCGTTTGAACCAGCTGCAGGGCCGGACAAAGCACCGATAGTCCATTGTCTCCACCCACCCAGAGGTTGCCTTGCCGGTCTTCAAAGATGCAGAACAGTTCGGCGGAAACCAGGGTTGCGGGATTCGCAGACTGGTGTCGGTACACGGGGGACTTTTCGGGGTGGAGGATATCCACCCGGGCCAGACCGTAGGAACCGGCGGCCCACAGCTGTCCGTTATGGTCCGTCAGCAGGCGTGCATGCGCCACGGGAAGCCGGCCGATCCAATGGGCATCCGTTTCGCCGAAGGTGAAGAGTCGGGAGGTATGGTCATCAATGGCATACAGCGTGCCGTCAACTTCGGCGTAACTGCCCGCGCAAAAAGTATCGGAATAGGTCAGTTGCGATTGTGGATGGTTCCGGTCCCGCACAAATTGGCAGCGTACGATGCGCCCGCCCAGCCACAGGACACCCTGCCGGTCTTCGTAGATCTGGTAGTAGGGATAGTCGCCCTCGTTAAAGCGCTTGTTATACGGAGTGCGGCCCTCTTCCCGGATACCTTCTGGTGCCGAATAGCTGAGTCTCAGCAGAATCGTGTCGCCCACGGTGGCCCAGAGGTAACCGTCGGAATCCGCAAGAAGCGCACGGATGTTCTGGCCTCTGCGGCAGGATGAGAGGCTCTCCCCGTCAACGACGTAGAGACCGTCTGTGGTTCCGGCCCAGATCCGGTTGCCGGGATCCACCGCCAGGGCGTTGACGCGCTTATCGGGAAGCGTGGTTTGGAAGCGGATGCCGTCGAATCGGCTGAGTCCGCCGCGTGTGCCCACCCACAGGTTGCCGTCGGCATCTTGCGTGATGGCATATACCGTGTTGGAAGGCAGACCGTTGGCTGCACTGTAGTTCACAAACCGGGCCGTCACACTCGATTCCGGGCGGGCATTCAGCACACCGGCAAAAAGGAGAAACAATATGGCCGCGAGGCGTCGCATCGTTCGCAAAGGTATCAAATCCTCCCGAAATATCCTTGTTATTCAGCCGGTTGTGGTGGATTCCACCACAAAGAAGAGTAGCGTTAGCTGTAGCTTTGCGAAAAACACGCAAGCTTATGAAACAGATCCTCAAAAATGCAGTCCTATTTGTGTCACTGATTCTGTCCGTTGTACTCGTCTCCTCCTGTGAAGGCGAAGACGGTAAAAAGGCGAAAGCAACCTTCCGCAAGGCCAATCTTGCCGGTGCTTCCATGCTGGCCCTTGCCCAGGGTAGCGCCGCCACCCGTGCCGAAGGAGACGTTACGGTAGGTCCCCAGGCCCTCTATTCGGTGTCTGAGGACGGTACGATGGTCGAGGTCTCCTACCTGGTAGATGTCGAGGGGGTAGATGGAGAAGTGGCCGAGACCATCCAGGCCAACCTCATAATATCCCCCGGATTCGTATTTCCCGTTGGCGAAGGCTGGCTGTGGCTGGCCAACTGTCATTACGATGTCAAGGGTGGATGGGCAAATTATCCTCAGGACGGCGACGCGCGTCACGCCCTGTCCGCCATTATCAATGATTTCAGCGACAAGTATCACGACCGCCACGGCGCTCACTACCTTATCCGCAAGAGCGACGGCGCCCTGTTCGAATGGACGCTGGAAGCCGGCGCCCCGGACGGAATGGACGATGGCTTCAAGCAGCCTACCTTCCTCAATGGCTGGTTCCACCAGCTGGGTAATGACCTGTTCGTGAGAGCAGGAGGATGGAATTATGACGGAATCTATCCCGGAAATCTTCCGTCACTGATCCGTCTGCAGGACAAAGGCAACACGCTGGATGCCGTCAACGTGCTGGGAGACAATATTTCCTGCTGGAAAATCTATCCTGCGGGCGGCACCTGTCTGGGCGGCACTTTCGGTTATCCCGGTGCCAATGGCGGAATGCAGGGAATCATCGCCCCTCCTTCCTATGAACCGGTTCTTCTTCAAATGGAGCCCGGGAAAGAGTCTTTCCTGCTCTCCATCGGCGGAGAACTGTATTATGCCAACACCTATGAGAAAACAATCACGGTGGGAGACGGGAAAGACAACTGGACCCAGACCGAATCTTGCACCGATTTTTATCATTTGAACGTCACGGGAAGTTCCGTCACTCTGGGAAACCTCATCTGCAGTTTAAATAAAAGAATGGACCCGGACCAGGTTTATATCTCCACGACTGAAAAGCTTAGTTGGTGGGACGGAAACGAGTACGACGGAACCAAGATCTATACGTTGGACCCGAAAGCAGGCACCGTCTCCTCCAGGACGCTGCCGGACCACTATCCTTCGGGAGAAGGTGCATATGTGGACGGGGTCGCTTATGCCATCGACGGCACCGCCGGCTTCTGGGAGTGCGACCTTTCCAAGGATGCAGCCGAATACGTTACGCTTGATTGGAGCAGCGCCGCCGAGTATCAGGGCAAGATTGTTCCCGGAACCCTGCGGATGGAGCGATTCGAAGCGGCTTCGCTCACCCTTCAATTCGTAGCCTACCTGTCCAACGGCACTCAGCTGAATTTCTATGCCTCCGTCACAGGTGCCGACCGCGGCAAGATCAAGGCGTCCGTCAGTAACGACAACAACGCTGGTCTCGTGGTCACCACGATGGTCCGCCTGAACTAGGGCTCGGTCATAAAGAGCTCACCCTTCAGGTAATCCACGCTTTTCCTGGCGAACTCGTATCCGCTTGAACCGGGGCGGGCGACCTTCAGGTACTTTTCGTACCACTGGAGCGCCTGCTTGTAATCCTTCTTCATTTCATAGCAATATGCAATGGTGGAGAGGGCGGATATGAACTTGGGATTATAGCGGTAAGCCTCTTTGTAATGTTCAATAGCTTTATCCCAGGCATCCTGTTGCCGGTAGTAACCCAGGCCATATTGCTGGTGCAGGCGCGACACCACGGAGGAGTCGGGCTGAATCATTTCGAGAGCTTTGTCCAGCCAGGGTTTTACATCTCTTTCAAACGGACGGAACCCTTCTGATTTGACGGCGGCGATGGAATAGGCCAGGTTCATATCGCTGGAATCGATCTGCCAGGCGGCAACCAGTTCTTCCTCGGCCCGATAAGGCACCTTCGTATGCCAATAACACTGCCCCAGATAGTAGTGGATCGGGTAGGAGTCGTTTCCAATCTCTTTCTGGCGCAGGAATACATCGAGGGCCGCCTCGTAATCCCCTTTGCGATACAAGGCAAGCCCCTTGAGCGGCGCGATCACCAGATTGTCGGGATCTTCGGTCAAAAAGGGCGTCATGATGGCGACAGCTCCGTCGAAGTCCTCTTTCAGAATCAGGATATTGATGGCCTTTGAGAGAACCGTTTCATTCATCGGCTTCAATTCCAGGGCGCGGCTGTAATAGCAGAGGGCGGAATCGGCCTGATCAATCTGTCGGAAAGCATCGCCCACGTAGGAAACCACCGCGGGAATAGAATCCAGCTGCAATACCGCCTGCCCGGCCATGATGCTCTGGGAATAGGCCTTGAGCCGAAAATAGGCCTGCATCAGCCGGATCTTGTAAAGGATATTGTTGGGCGCATGGGCGGACAGCAGGAAATAAGTTCCGGCCGCATCGTCATAGGCGCCGCTCTGGAAGTGGCAATCGGCCAGTTCGGCCAGCACACCCTCGTCCATCACGCTCGGTTTCACGAGGCTGGAAAGCGCCTCAATGGCATCCTCGGTGCGATAGATACTCTTCAGATAACGTGCCTGCGCCAGCACGGAATCCCGTTGACTCTCCTGCGCACCCAACGGCACACAGACCGTCAGCCATAACAAAACAAACCCCAGTTTTCTCATAGTATTCATATATCTGCCTCATCCTCGGGCGAATATACAAATAATAATTTGAACTTAAGATTTGTGAGAATTTGCTTATATTTGTGCGATAGAAAACAATAACTCATTAAACTCATGAATATGAAAAAGTTTGGTATTATTCTGGCCGCTACAGCAATGTTTCTGCTTTCTGCTTGCGGAAAAGATGACGACTCCGAGGTCGGAAAATGGTACGGTTACAATGTGGCCGGTGACAAGAGCGACGTGGTATATGTCCTCGATATGAAAGCTGACGCCAGTGTCGATTTCATCATCACCGCATGGGGCGTCCGCATGCAGGGCTCCTATACCTACGATGGCTCGACCGTCACGATCAACGTGAAGAAGTATCTGGGCCGTGAGGCAGCCATTCCGTTGTCCGAAACTTTGCCGAATCCCTGCGCTCCGGAAAACATCTACAAGCTCTGGCTGGAGTTGCCTGTCAACACCCCGGAATACGAGGACGCAGCGGGCTATACCGAAAATGGCATCTTCAAGGTAGCGTTTACCTACAAGGGCAACAAGGGAGAAATCAACGTCTTCAACAAGCCCTGCGAGGCTGAAAGACAATAAGTCTAATCGCCCGGTCAAATTGCCGATCGTGCCCGATGCCCTATACAGGGAAATCGGGCACGATTCATGAAATAACGACATGAATATGAAGATCAGAATCACTGCCGTCAAAAAGGCTTCGTATCCGGATTTAATGGCGAAATATGAGAATCCGATTGAGCACGCCTGCGATGTGCAGGAGGGTCAGGAGTGGATTTCAGTCGACGGCAGGTGCCCTGAAGGGATGTGTCCTTCTGCCTGGGGCTCCATGCGGGAATTTGTCGAGGCGCTGGCCCGGGGCGAGGGAAACTTCTATGACGGCTGGATGAAGAATCCCCAAAGCGCCATGATCAGCTGCAACGACGGCTTCCGGCCGGTGAGCTTCTACATTGAAGTGATATGAGGCATTTGCCGAATCTCCTGTCGGCGCTCAGGATCGCAGCGCTGGCTACCTTTGCCGCCGTGCAGGAAGGTCATTTTATAAGAACAAAGAATATGCATTAATTTTGTCAGGAGAAAACGCGAATTAGAATGGAGCAGAAGTTTTGTCAGAGCTGCGGAATGCCGCTCACAGAAGAAATCCTTGGAACCAATGCCGATGGAAGCAAGAATGAAGATTATTGCATGTACTGTTATAAAGATGGCAAGTTCCTGCAGGAATGCACGATGGAGGAAATGATCGAGCACTGCGCCCAGTTCGTGGACGAGGTCAACAAAGGCCTGCCGCAGCCCATCACGAAAGAGGAATATATCGGCCAGATGAAGATGTATTTCCCGCATCTGAAGCGTTGGCGCAAAGAATTGACGATTACGGATGCGACGCCGGAGAATCCTGCCCTTGCGGGCGTAAAGGACTTGATTGCCAGGATGGCTGATACCCTGCCCGTTACCTTCATCTCTTCTGTTGACGAAGAGGGGTATCCCTGTACGAAGGCCATGCTGTCGCCCCGCGTTCGCGAGGGCATCAAGACTTTCTACTTCACCACCAACACCTTCTCGCTGCGCGTAGCTCACTATAAGGCCAACCCCAAGGCCAGCATCTATTTCTGTGACGCTGAGGGTTTCAAAGGCATGATGTTGCGCGGACGCGTGGAGGTGCTGACCGATGCCAAAAGCAAAGAGATGATCTGGCGAGAAGGCGACACAGAATACTACCCCGGTGGTGTCACCGACCCCAACTACTGTGTCCTGAAGTTCACCGCCACCAACGGCCGCTTCTACAGCGATTACTATCCGAGGAGTTTCGTGATAGAATAATTTGCCGATATCGGCAAAAATAACTATATTTGTATTCGGTTTACACAAGATAATTGCCGATAAAAATGGAATTCATATCTGTTAGCCAATTTGCCCAGCAATACAATCTCTCGGAGCGCACTGTCAGGAATTGGTGTGCTTCCGGAAAGATTGAAGAGGCTATTCTTATTGGAAAGACATGGAGCATTCCGGCCGAAGCCCCATTGCCCCGGAAAGGCAAGCAGAAAGCAAGTCCATTGCTGAAACGTCTCCGAGAAGAAAAGGAAGGAAAGGTCAGCGGCGGTATCTATCATCGCACCCAGATAGACCTTACGTATAACTCCAACCATATAGAGGGGAGTCGCCTGACACATGAACAGACTCGTTTTATCTTCGAGACAAATACAATCGGCATTGCAGACGAAAGTATCAATGTGGATGATATCGTCGAGACCACCAACCACTTCCGTTGCATTGACCTTATCATAGATCGGGCCGAGGAGAAGCTCTCCGAGCCTTTTATTAAGGAGATTCACAGGATACTTAAGACCGGTACATCAGATAGCCTCAAGTCATGGTTCAACGTCGGTGATTATAAGAAGCTGCCGAATGAGGTAGGCGGGAACGCCACCTGCCCTCCGGAAGAGGTCCATGCAAGGATGAAAGCCCTTCTTTCTGCATACAACGCAAAGTCGCCCAAGTCGTTAGAGGACATTATTGACCTTCATCGGAAGTTTGAGACTATCCATCCGTTCCAGGACGGAAATGGCAGGGTAGGAAGACTGGTTATGTTCAAGGAATGCCTGGCAAACGGGATCGTGCCCTTTATCATGACCGAAGACCTCAAACTCTTCTATTACAGAGGCCTTAAAGAATGGGGGCGTGTGAATGGATATCTCACAGATACTTGCCTTTCCGCGCAAGATAACTATAAAGCCTTACTTGATTACTTCAAAATCAAGTACTGAATACTTTGATTAAATAGGAATAAATGGCTTGCAATTCAGACTTCGTACAATATATCATCGACCAGTGCTCCGGCGCTGGTGAGATTGCCGTGAAGAAAATGATGGGCGATTACTGCGCCTACTGCGACGGTGTCCTCTTCGGCCTCATCTGCGACAACAACTTTTACGTGAAGGTAACGGAGCCGGGCAAGGCCGTTCTCAAGGAAGTCATTCTTCGGCCACCGTATGAGGGCGCAAAGGACTACTTCTACATCAGCGATGTGGATGACCGTGATTATCTGACCGCTCTCATCAAAGCTACGATTCCAGCACTCCCCAAGCCTCGTATTTGAAGTCGTGAGTGACGCTCACGAGTTGAACACCAACCCTCGTCAACATCCGTTTTAGCCAACGCCAATAATTGCTGTGCCAGGTGGTCCACAAAATGGACCACCTGGCACGGTTGGGTGGGAGTGAGAGCCATCCGAAAACACAGTAAACTATCTTGGGGCAGTTATTCCGGTAGGCCGGCGATATCCTGGTCTGCCGCTGCCACCTGTCATCTGCCCTTGGCGGCTAACTCGATGAAAATCAGCGAAAAATGAAAAGCACGGGTACCGGTTTGGGGTACCAGTACTTTGCGTAAATTATTGTGAAAGAGCGAGTTATCCGCCAAACCCCTGGCGGCTACTACTACACCCGTCCTTATCCCTGACAAAGCTGATATATTGCGCCTCGAACTTGATCTGGTTAGTGACGCTAACCAGTTCAATGCTCGGGGGAGTAAACGCGGAAAAGAAAAAACGAAATCGGCCTCCCGGATGCCTGAGAAGCCGATAGGTTGTGCCTCGGGCGGGAATATTGATATTGGTGACTATTGGGGGTTATTGTGTATTCATTGTTGGCTATTTAAGGTTATAGTCCTCAATGAGTTAGCTACTTGGGAAGTGTATTCACAATAATCCCCAGAAAATGTGGTCAAATTGTGGTCAATTTCCAAAATGTGGTCAAAACGTGGTCGATGCTGTTGAAAAGACAATCTAGGTAATTTTGTTTTCCTCCTGCGAAAAAAAATTGCGTGAAATAGCATTACTTTTGTAAGGAACTGTTATGGTTAAACATCTTCACGATATATTATCTTATGATCATGCGCCTTTTGAAGAAATCTCTACTCGTTCTGTTTATTCTGTCAATAATCATCACGTTGGTTTTAGGCTTCTCAAACAGAATAGTATGTACGAGATACACTATCGACAGCGA
>JAFSWO010000096.1 GCA_017450165.1 Bacteroidales bacterium
CAATGATCGACAAGCTCGCCAAAATCAATGTGATCCATAAGAACAAAGCATCCAACCTGAAGAGCGGCATCGCCGTTTATGTGAACAAGCTTCAGTAAAGAGCACAGATTTGTTTTCAGAATTCAAAAAACTTCCCGAACTTTATCGGGAAGTTTTTTTACATCTTGTCCGTACCTATGAGCTACACCATCAAACAATGGCAGGCGGAGGAGAGACCGAGGGAAAAGATGCTCGCACAAGGTTGCGGATCTCTCACTGCCGCCGAACTGATCGCCGTCCTGATCCGAAGCGGAAGCGCCACGCGGACGGCAGTGGATACGGCCCGGGACATCCTCGCCCTGGCCGACAACAATTTGACGACCCTTTCCCGGATGTCCCCTGAAGCGTTGCAGGGAGTGCCGGGTGTCGGCGAGGCCAAGGCGCTCGCCGTGATTGCCGCTGCCGAACTCGGGCGGCGGATTGCGATTGAATCGGGCACCGTGCTGCCCGCCATCACCAGCGCTGCGCAGGCAGCTGCGATTGCCGTTCCCACGCTGAAAGGGCTGCCCCACGAGGAGTGCTGGGTTCTCTTCCTGACCTCCGGGAACCGTCTGATAGGCAAGGAGCGCATCAGCCAGGGTGATGACTGTTCCACCCGGATCGACGCCAAACAGGTGGCCCGGCGCGCCGTGGAAAAGGCGGCCGGCGGCATCATCTTGATCCACAACCATCCCTCGGGCAACCCAAAGCCCGGAGAATCGGATATCCGGATTACCGAAACCATCCGGAAGGCCCTGCTCTACTTCGATATCAAGCTGGTGGACCACTTGATTGTGGCCGGTAACAATTATTTCAGCTTTTTTGATAAAAATCGCTAACTTTGGGGAATCCTAACCGCCTAAGCTATGAAAGTCATCAATCTCGGCAAAAGCAATTCGGTCCTGAACAGGTTCGTCGCCGAACTGCGCGACCGCACCATCCAGAAAGACAGCATGCGCTTCCGCCGCAACCTGGAAAGAGTCGGTGAAATCTTCGCCTACGAAATCAGCAAAACGCTGGATTACAAGACCAAAGAAGTGGAAACGCCGCTCGGTATCGCCGAGTGCGAACTCTGTGAGCAGCCGATCGTCCTGAGTACCATCCTGCGTGCCGGCCTGCCCATGCACCAGGGTCTGCTCAACTACTTTGACAATGCCGAGAATGCTTTCATCGCGGCGTACCGCAAATACTCCAAGGAGAACAAATTCAAGATCCAACTCGAGTACGCCACCTCGGTCAATACGGAAGGCAAGATTCTGATCATTGCCGATCCGATGCTTGCCACCGGCGCCTCCATGGTGCTCGCCTACCAAAAACTGGTGGAGAACGGTGAACCGATCCATACGCACATCGTCTGCTCGATTGCCTCGACGGCTGGTGTGGACTACCTCTCCAAGAACCTGCCCCACAAGAGAGTGACGCTCTGGGCAGGTGCCATCGACGAGGAACTGACCAACAAATCCTATATCATTCCTGGTCTCGGCGACGCCGGCGACCTGGCCTACGGCAAAAAGCTTTAATCCCCCCTGCCATGCCCCGCAACTTCTACCTCTACAATACACTGACGCGTACCAAGGAACTCTTCAAGCCCATCCACGAGGGTCGGGTCGGCATGTATGTCTGCGGTCCTACGGTCTACGGCAACGCCCATCTGGGCCATGCCCGTCCCGGCATCACCTATGACATCCTCTTCCGCCTGCTCCGGTACCTGGGCTACAAGGTCCGCTATGTCCGGAACATCACCGATGTCGGACACCTGGAGAACGACGCCGACGAGGGAGAAGACAAGATCGCCAAGAAGGCTCGGCTCGAGGAGCTGGAGCCTATGGAGGTGGTGCAAACCTATACGCTGAAGTATCACGAGGCGATGCGGCGCCTGGGCGTGCTGCCCCCCTCGATCGAACCGCGTGCATCGGGCCATATCATCGAACAGATTGCGCTGGTCCAGCGCATCCTGGATGCCGGCTACGCCTATATCAGCAACGGATCCGTCTACTTTGATACGGGCAAATACAACGAGGAACATCACTACGGCGCCCTTTCTGGCCGTAACCTGGACGATATCAAGACCAATACCCGCACGTTGGACGGTCAGGACGAAAAGCGCAACTCCTACGACTTTGCCCTCTGGAAGAAGGCGGCGCCGGAGCACATCATGCACTGGCCCTCCCCGTGGAGCGAAGGCTTCCCCGGCTGGCACCTGGAGTGCTCCGCCATGAGCGAGAAGTACCTGGGCGAGGAGTTCGACATCCACGGCGGCGGCATGGACCTGATGTTCCCGCACCACGAGTGCGAACTGGCCCAGAACGTGGCTTCGCGCGGCACGGGCGGCGTTCACTACTGGGTGCACAACAACATGATCACCATCAACGGACAGAAGATGGGCAAGAGCCTGGGCAACTTCATCACGCTGGATGAACTCTTCACCGGTACGCATCCGCTGCTGGAGCAGGCTTACAGCCCCATGACGGTCCGGTTCTTTATTCTCCAGGCACACTACCGCAGCACGCTGGACTTCTCCAACGAGGCGCTACAGGCCGCTGAAAAGGGGCTCAAGCGCATGATGCAGGCGCGCAAGGATGTGGAGAAACTCTCCGCTACGGCCGGCGCTCCTACGCTGGCAGAGGTGGCGCGCATTGAGGAGGCGGTGCTGGAGGCCCTTTGCGACGACCTCAACACCCCGAACGCCCTCTCCTCTATGTTCGAGGCCGTGAAACTGGTCAACGGCATCAAAGACAAGACCCTGAGCATCAATCCGGAAGACCTCGCCCGGCTGCAGAAACTGTTCCGCGATGTGGTGACGGAGATCCTGGGCCTGACCGATGAACAGGCGGAAGGCGGCGCTTCGCACGTGATTGACGGGCTGATGCAGATGATCATCGACATCCGCAAAGAGGCCAAGGCCGAGAAGAACTGGGCCCTCAGCGACAAGATCCGGGACGAACTCAAGGCGGCCGGCATCCAGCTCAAGGATACCAAGGACGGCTGCGAGTGGACCCTCGCGGAGTAATCTCTACTTGACGATTTCGGAAATCAGCGTGGCCGAGGTGCAGGAGAGCACCCGGACGGTGACCGTTTCACCCGGATGGTGGCCTTCCGCAGGGAAGACGCAGGTCTTGTTGGTGCCGGTGCGGCCGAAGAGCTGCGCCTCCGAGCGTTTGGACGTTCCCTCAATCAGCACCTCGAAGGTCTGCCCCACACAGGCCTGGTTGCTCTGCAGTGCGTTGTGGTTCTGCAACTCGATCAGGCGGTTCAGGCGGGCCGTCTTGACCTCCGGGGCGATGTTGTCGGGCATCGTGCGCGAAGCCTTGGTGCCGGGACGTTCCGAATACTGGAACATGAAGGCGCCATCGAATCCGACCTCCTCCACCAGTGAAAGGGTCTTCTCGTAGTCCTCCTCCGACTCTTCGCAGAAACCCACGATGATATCGGTGGTGATGGCGCAGCCCGGAAGGATCTCGCGAATCTTGGCAATCCGCTCCAGATAGGTCTCACGGGTGTATTTGCGGTTCATCAGAAGAAGCTGGGCATCGCTGCCCGACTGCACGGGAAGATGGATGTGTTTGCAGATGTTCGCATGGCGGGCCATCGTGTAGAGCACGTCGTCCTTCATGTCCTTCGGGTGCGAAGTGGCAAACCGGATACGGACCGAGGTGTCCAGCAGCGCCACCTGCTCCAGCAGAGCGGCGAAGGAGAGCGGCGCCTGGGTGCCGTCCGTGCCCTTCCAGCAGTAGGAATCCACGTTCTGACCCAGCAGGGTGATTTCACGGTAGCCGGCGGCAATCAGCTCGCGGGCTTCTCGCAGGATGCTCTGCGGATCCCGGCTGCGCTCCGCACCGCGCACGTAGGGCACGATGCAGTAGGAGCAGACATTGTTGCAGCCGCGCATGATGGAGATGAAGGCCGTGACGCCCTCGGCATCCATGCGCACCGGAGAGATGTCCGCATAGGTCTCCTCGTGTGAAAGAAGCGTATCGATTTGTTTACCTTCCAGCCGTACGGCCGCAATCAGCTTGGGCAACTGGCGGTAGGAATCGGGACCGGCCACGAGATCCACGGCCTTATTCTCCAGGAGCTTCTCCTTAAGACGCTCGGCCATGCAGCCCAGCACACCCACGATCACTCCCTTGCGGCGCAGCTTCTCCTGCCGGAAGACATCCAGCCTGCCAAAGACGCGCTGCTCCGCATTCTCGCGGATGGAGCAGGTGTTGACCAGAATCAGGTCGGCCCGGGAGATCTCCTCACACCGGGAATAACCCACCTGCCGGAGGATGGCGAGCACTACCTCGCTGTCGCCCACATTCATCTGGCAGCCATAGGTCTCAATGTAAACCTTCATGCTTCTTCGTTCGGATTGAGATGCAAAGATAACTTTTTTGTATCTTTGTACTCATAAAGACGCGAGATGAAAAGCCGCTTTTTCTTTCTGATTGCCATTTGCCTCACCCTGTTGCTGACGGGATGCGGCAATCCGCGCGAGATTGCCCTCACCGGTTATGCGGTGGATAAAATCGACGCCATCCGTTTTGAAGAAGGCGGCGTTCACACCACGCTGTACCTCAAACTCGGTGTCAACAATCCGACCGGTAAAAAGCTGACGGTCAAGAGCTTGAAGGCAGACGTAAAGAAAGAGAACGGCGATCGGTTCGCCGAGCTCACCACTATCGAGGAGGTCTCCGCGCCCAAGCATTTCAACGACACGATACCCGTTGCACTGGATGTGCTGCTCTATAATCCCATGGCCCTGATGTTCGACGGTGGGTTGGACATCCATTCCATGAAGGCGGATGTGGACGCCCAGGTTGCCTGGGGCTCTCTCAAGCGGAACGTGGTTCGCACCGATTTACCCATTGCCAAACTGCTGGAGAACGGTCCAGCCAAAGATAAACTCTGATGAAACGCCTCCTGTTCACCGTCCTTTCGCTGCTGATCGCCGGCATTACCGCCCGCGCGCAGGACATCAACCCGAACGTGGATCCAGACTACGAGGGGCGGGATATCTTCGTGCTGCTCAACCAGAACGAGAACGGCAAGGGCAAGGTGGTCATCCTCCAGTCCCGAGAACTTCAGGACGCGTTCCGCAATCAGGTTTACAAGAACAGCTACCGCAAGATCAACGGCTACCGGATCCGTATCTATTCCGGCAACAGTCAGGACGCACGCCGCCGGTCGGAAGAGATTGCCGCCGGTTTTGCCGCAAACCATCCGGGTATCCCCGTCTATAAGAGCTACTCCAATCCATTCTTCAAGGTAACGGTGGGCGACTTCCGCACCCGCGACGAAGCGTTGCGGTTTGCCGAATCCATCGCCGGCCGCTATCAGAGCGCTTTCCTGGTGCGCGAACCCATCAACTATCCCTCGCTATGGTAAAGCAGAGCCTGAGCATCCAGCAAAAGCTGCTTCAAACCCAGCGGCTCTCCCCTGTTCAGATCCAGACGGTCAAACTGATTCAACTGCCTACTGTGGAGCTGCTTCCGCGTGTCCAGAAGGAACTGGAGGAGAACCCCATTCTGGAAGAGGATGAATCCGCCGAACCGGAGGATGCCCCCAAGAATGTCTCCATCAGCGAGTATACCGACGATACGCCCTCCTACCGTCTCTACGTCAACAACCAGGGCAAGGACCTCAAACCGCAGTACAATACCTTCCAGGTCAAGGAGGGGTTCCGCCAGAGTCTCGAGCGCCAGCTGGGGTTCTGCCAGCTGAGCGACCATGACCGCCGGATCGCCCTCTTCATCATCGGAATGATTGACGACGACGGCTACCTGCGCCGGGCTTCGGACATGCTCTCCTACGACGTGAGCGTCAAGGCCGGCATCGAAACCACCGAGGAAGAGGTCGAGCAGATCGTGGAATTGATCCAGACCTTTGAGCCTGCCGGCATCGGCGCCCGGGATCTCCGGGAGTGCCTGCTGCTGCAGCTCCAGGCCTCCGCTCATACTCCGGCCCAGCAACTGGCGGAAACGATCCTTCAGGACTACTTCGAGCCCTTTGCCAAGAAGCACTACGACCGGATTGTCTCCCGGCTGGGTATCACCGAAGAGCAACTCAAGGAGGCCATCGCCGAAATTCGCCGCCTCAACCCGAGTCCCGGCGGCCAGATTGACGATTCCTACTCCGACCAGGCCCAGCAAGTGGTTCCCGACTTTGTCATTGATCTGGACGGTGACCAGCTGGAGATGACCATGCCGCGTTACAGCGTACCCGAACTGCGCATCAACCGCCGCTATGCGGATACCCTGATGAATGCCGCCAAGAGCGCTACCCGCGAGGGCAAGGAGGCCGAAGCGTTCGTCAAGCAGAAACTCGATTCGGCCAAGTGGTTCATCGAAGCCCTCAAGCAACGCCAGAACACGCTGCGCAACACGATGAACGCCATCATCGAGTTCCAGAAGGACTACTTCATGGACGGCGACGAGACCAAGCTCAAGCCCATGGTCCTCAAGAATATCGCCGAGAAGACCGGCTACGATATCTCCACCATCTCCCGCGTGGTCAACAGCAAATATGTCCAGACCCATTTCGGCGTCTTCTCCCTCAAGTACTTCTTCTCGGAGGGCCTTACGAACACGGAGGGTGAAGAGGTCTCTACCCGCGAGGTCAAGAATATCCTGACCCAGAGCATCGGCGAAGAGGACAAGCGCAAGCCGCTGACGGACGAACACCTCGTGGAGGTACTAAAGGAGAAGGGCTACAATGTGGCCCGCCGCACGGTGGCCAAATATCGCGAACAGCTGGGCATTCCTGTAGCCCGTCTCCGCAAGGAGATCTGATCACGCACTCTGCTGGTAGGGCTGCAGCTTACTGGCGACAATCTCCACGAAGTACCGGTCATCCCCCTCCGCTGAGGTATAGCGGACGTTCCGGATTCGCCCCACGACAGAAACCATATCTCCTTTTTTCAGTTGGTTCAGGTCCATCTGGCACTTGTCCGCCCAGGCGGAGACATTGTGCCAGGTAGTCTCCTCCTTCAGTTCGCCGCTGCGGTCTTTGTAGATTTCACTGGTGGCTACGCAGAAACGGGCCACGGACTTTTCTGCGACGCGGGTGATTCTCGGTTCCTGCCCGATACGCCCGCGGATTTCGATTCGGTTAAGCGTTTGGTTTTCCATAATGCATTTAGTTTAAAGTTGAACTTGCCGGCAAAATAAGCCCCTCTTCCTCGTCCTAACCATACTCTAAACGGATACTTACGGATAGTTACGTTTAAAAACGTCTGTTCATTTTCGGACATTTTGTGCTATTTTTGCAGATTATGGAAAAGAACTTCAAAAGAAACCTCGTAACCTGCGCACTTCCGTACGCGAACGGACCGGTTCATATCGGCCACTTGGCCGGCGTCTATGTTCCGGCAGACACCTATGTACGTTACCTCCGCCTCCGCGGTGAGGATGTCCTCTTCATCTGCGGCAGCGACGAGCACGGCGTGCCCATCACCATCAAGGCACGGCAGAATGGCTGCACCCCGCAGGATATCGTGGATCAATACCATACGCTCATCAAGGATTCCTTCAGCGGGCTGGGCATCAACTTCGACATCTACTCCCGCACCAGCAGCGCCGTGCACCACAAGAACGCGGCGGCCTTCTTCCGCAAACTCTACGATGAGGGCAAGTTCATTACCAAGGAATCCGAACAATACTACGACCCGGAGGCCAAACAATTCCTGGCAGACCGCTATATCGTGGGCACCTGCCCCAAGTGCGGCTCGGAAGGCGCTTACGGCGACCAGTGCGAAAAGTGCGGCAGCACCCTCAGCCCGGAGGAGTTGATCAATCCCAAGAGCAAACTGAGTGGCGCAGAACCCATCAAGAAGAAGACCACTCACTGGTATCTCCCGCTGGATCAGTATGAAAAATGGCTCAGCGAGTGGATTCTCGAGGGCCACAAAGAGTGGCGGCCGAACGTCTATGGTCAGGTCAAGAGCTGGATTGACGGCGGTCTGCAGCCGAGAGCCGTGAGCCGCGACCTGGACTGGGGCGTTCCCGTCCCGGTGGAAGGGGCCGACGGCAAGGTGCTCTACGTCTGGTTCGACGCTCCGATCGGTTACATTTCCAACACGCAGGAACTCCTGCCGCAGAGTTGGGAAAAGTGGTGGAAATCAGCGGATACCCGCATAGTCCACTTCATCGGCAAAGACAATATCGTCTTCCACTGCATCGTTTTCCCGGCTATGCTGAAGGCCTACGGCGAGGGCTATATCCTCCCGGACAACGTGCCGGCCAACGAGTTCCTCAACCTCGAGGGCGACAAGATTTCCACCTCGCGCAACTGGGCCGTCTGGGCGCACGAATACCTGCGCGACTTCCCGGGCAAGCAAGACGTGATCCGCTACGTGCTTACCGCCAACGCCCCGGAGACCAAGGACAACGACTTCAGCTGGAAGGACTTCCAGACCCGCAACAACAGCGAACTGGTGGGCATCTTCGGGAACTTCGTGAACCGCGCCGTGGTGCTGACGCACAAGTACTTCGAAGGCAAGGTTCCGGCAGCCGGAACGCTGCTCGACATTGACCGTGAAGCGTTGGCCGAGATTCCCGCGCTGCGCAAGTCGCTGGAGGAAAACCTGACCAATTTCAAGTTCCGCGAGGCGCTCAAGGATGCGATGAGCATCGCGCGCGTGGGCAACAAGTATATCTCTGATACCGAGCCCTGGAAGGTGGCCAAGACCGATATGGCGCGCACCGCCACGATCCTCAACGTGTCGCTGCAGATTTGCGCCGATTTGGCCATCGCCTTCGAACCCTTCACTCCGTTTGCCGCCGAGCGGCTGCGCACAATGCTGTGCGTGGGTCTCAACGCCGGAACGGACCACCGCAAGGGCGAGCAGGAGACCGTCAATACCTACAAAGAGGGAGAAGGCGCCGCCATCCACACCGGAATCGCGCCGCAGGGCCTGACCCTCAACTGGGAGCAGCTCGGCGCTACGGAGATTCTGCCGGCCGGTCACCAGATCGGCGAGGCACAGCTGCTCTTTGCCAAGATTGAAGACGACGCCATCCAGGCGCAGCTCGACCGCCTCGAGGCCATTCGCGCCGAGAAAGAGGCTGCTGCCAAGGCTGAAGCCGCCAAGCAGGTCGCACCGCAGAAAGCGGAGTGCACCTTCGAGGAGTTCGAGAAGATGGACATCCGCACCGCCACCGTGCTGGCGGCAGAACGCGTACCCAAGACTGACAAGCTCCTGAAACTCAGCATCGACACAGGCATCGATCAGCGTACCATCGTCTCCGGTATCGCCGAGTACTACTCGCCCGAAGAGATGGTGGGCAAGCAGATCTGCATCCTGGCCAACCTCAAGCCGCGCGTGATCCGCGGTATCGAGAGCCGCGGTATGATCCTGATGGCCAAACAAAGCGACGGCCTCATGCGGTTTGTTACGCCGCAGGAAGCCGTCACCAACGGAGCCGTCGTAGGCTAGCCTATTTCATTCCCATCTTTTCCAGCAGGGCTTCCGGACGCGGATCGCGGCCACGGAAGTCCCGGAAGAGGATGTCCGCATCCACGGTACCACCCTTGCTGAGCAGTTTGTCGCGGAACGCGGTAGCCACTTCGCGGTTGAAGATGCCCTTCTCCTTGAAGAGTGAGAAGGCGTCGGCCTCCAGCACTTCCGCCCACTTGTAGGAGTAGTAGCCGGCGGCATAGCCGCCTGCGAAGATGTGGGTGAAAGAGGGGCTGAAGATCACATCCTTGACGCTGGGCAAAACCGGATTGCGGTCCACCTCAGCCTGCTCGAAGGCAATCGGGTCGATTCCCTCCACGCTGGTGAGCGTATGCCAGTCCATATCCACCAGACCGAAGTTCAGCTGACGGATGCAGGCATAGCCGGCCAGGTAGTTCTTGGAAGCCACGATCTTGTCGATGAGTTCCTGCGGAATCACTTCGCCCGTCTTGTAGTGTTTGGCGAAAGTCTTGAGGTATTCAGGCTCGTACGCCCAGTTCTCCATGATCTGCGAAGGAAGCTCCACGAAGTCGCGCGCCACGTTGGTGCCGGTGAGCGAAGGATAGGTACCCTCTGCCAGCATACCGTGGAGGCCGTGACCGAACTCATGCAGAATGGTGGTTACTTCGTCGAAGGTCAGCAGCGAAGGCTCCGTTGCGGTCGGCTTGGTGAAGTTGGTCACCAGCGATACGAAGGGACGCTGCTCTTCGCCGTTCACCACGCCCTGCTCGCGGAATGCGGTCATCCACGCACCGCCGCGCTTGCTCTCGCGCGGGAAGTAGTCGATATAGAGCACCGCCATGAAACGGCCGTTCTCGTCGGTCACATCGAACGCCTTCACATCCGGATGATAAACCGGGATGTCCGGGTTCTCGGTGAACTGCAGGCCGTAGAGGCGGTTCGCCAGATCGAAGATGGCGGCCTGCACGTTGCTCAGTTCAAAATAGGGCTTGAGCAGTTCCTCGTTGATGGCGTATTTCTCATCGCGGTATTTCTCGCTCCAGTAGGAGAAATCCCATGGCATCAGTTTCTCCTTGAACCCATTCTTGGCTGCATACTTCTGAATATCAGCCACATCGCGTTTTGCGAACGGATAGGATTTGGTACGCAAGTCGTTCAGGAAGGTGAGCACATTCTCCGGGGTCTTGGCCATGCGGTCTTCAATGGCATAGGCAGCATAGGTCGGGTAGCCCAGCAGGCTGGCGCTCTTCATGCGGAGATTCAGAATCTTGCGGATGTTCTCCAGGTTGTCGAACTCGCCGCCCACGCACTTGGTGTTGTAGGCCGTCCATATCTGGCGGCGCAGTTCCCGGTTCTCACTGTAACGGAGGAAGGGGCTGTAGCTCGGATAGTTGAGCGTATAGACCCAGCCTTCCAATCCGCGCTCGGCCGCTTCAGCGGCGCCCATCTCGCGCACATACTGCGGCAGGCCGGCCAGGTCCGCCTCGTCGGTGATATGCAGCGTATAGGCATTGGTGGCCGAGAGCACGTTCTTGCCGAACTGCAGGGTGGCAATGGAGAGTTCCTCCTGCACCTTGGCATAGACCACCTTGTCTTCATCGGAGAGGTTCGCACCGCTCTGGACAAAACCCTTGTAGGTCTCCTCCAGCAGTTTGGCCTGCTCCTGGTTGAGCGAAAGGTTCGCACGATCCTCATAGACCGCCTTGACGCGGGCAAAGAGGGTCGGATTGAGCATGATGGACATGGAGAACTCGGTCAGCAGCGGCGAAATGTCTTCTGCCAGGTTCTGCATCTCTTCGTTGGTGCAGGCCTCATTGAGGTTGAAGAAGATGTTGCTGACCTTCGTCATGGATTCGCCCGCATAGGTCAGGGCCTCGATGGTGTTGGCGAAGGTGGGCGCTTCAGGATTATTGGCAATCGCCTCAACCTCTGCCTTTCCTTCCTTAATTGCCTGAAGGAAAGCGGGTTTGTAGTGTTCCGTCCGAATCTTGTCAAACGCAGGCGCGCCGTGCGGAGCCTCCGACGGAACCAATAACGGATTATTCATGGTACACGATGTAAGGGTCGCAGCCGTCAGAAGGGCTGCCAAAAGGATCTTTTTCATACTGCGAAATTACGCAATCCGGTGCGGTTTGTCAAACTATTTCTTATCTTTGCTATACCTATTAATACTTACGCCTATGTGGTCTATTATTGTTTCTATTCTGATCGGTGCGCTGGCAGGATGCATTGCCGGCCGTATCATGAAAGGTTCCGGTTTCGGTTTCTGGATTAACCTGCTGGTAGGTATCGTCGGCGGTTACATCGGCGGCAGCCTCCTCGGCTGGCTGGGTATTGCCTGGGGTGCAACCTGGGTAGGCCGTATCATCACGGCTGTGATCGGCGCGGTGATCCTGCTCTGGGTCATCAACCTGATCAAGAAGAAATAACCTATCGTTGGAAGAACAGATCTTTCTGCGCTTTCTTGCGCCCGGGGTCGCGCTCAACGGCCACGGGCTTCATTGTGCGTGGATCCAATCCCGTATAGACCATCACGGACGACGTCGTCATGGGCGTCGGCATGAAGTCTTGCACCTGCTCCATCCAGATTCCCTTGAGGGCCGGATGGCGGCGGAGTTTCTGCATATCCTCCAGCGTGCATCCCGGGTGTGAGGAGATAAAATAGGGCACCAGTTCCAGGTGAGTCCCCTCCTGGGCGTTGATGGCATCGAACTCCCTCCGCAGCCGCTCAAAGAGCGCGAACGGGGGTTTGGCCATCATTTCGAGCACAGACGGCTCCGTGTGCTCGGGCGCCACCTTCAACCGGCCGGAGGTGTGATGCAGCATCACCTCGCGCAGGTACTCCCTACCCGTTTCATCCAGGAATCCGTCCGCATCCAGGAAGAGGTCGTAGCGGATGCCACTGCCGATATAGGCGTGGCGGACCCCCTTCACGGCACACACCTTCCGGTAGAGCTCCAGCAGCGGGGCGTGCGACAGGGCCAGGTTCTGGCAGCGCGTGGGGAAGAGGCAGGACTTGCGGCGGCATTGCGCGCACCGATCCTTGTCGCAGCCACCCATCCGATACATATTGGCCGTGGGAGCGCCCAGGTCCGAAATATTGCCGCGGAACTCGGGCATGGCAGTGAGTTTGCGCACCTCCTGCACGATGCTCTCCGCGCTGCGGCTCTGGATGAACTTGCCTTGGTGCGCGGCGATCGTGCAGAAATTGCATCCGCCAAAACAACCCCGGTGGGTGATGATGCTGTCCTTGATCATATCCCAGGCCGGAATCCGCTTGCCCTTGTAACGTGGATGCGGCAATTTGGTGAAGGGCAGATCCCAGTAGGAATCCATCTCCTGCGTGGTGGCGGGAGCGCAAGGTGGATTGACCTGCACATAACCCTCCCCGACCGGCTCCAGCAGGGTGGCGGGGTGCAGCAGGTTGGCGTGGGTTTCAATCTGGTGGAAGTTCTCAGCCAGCGCTTTCCGGTCCGCCTGGCAGGCCTCGTAGCCATGCAGGATGAGGCGATCCTCCGCCGGACGCGGCGTCCCTTTGCGATAGAAGGCCACCTGCGGAAGCGATTCCAGCTGGTGGCGGCTCCACCCCTTTTCAAAAGCGCGGGTCAGGGCCAGCATCGGCTTTTCGCCCATCCCGTAGCACAGCCAGTCCGCACCGCTGTCCACCAGGACGGAGGGCATCAGCCGATCGTCCCAGTAATCGTAGTGCGTCAGACGGCGAAGCGACGCCTCAACGCCGCCGATCACCACCGGCACATCGGGCCACAACTGCTTGAGAATCCTGGTATAGGTGATCACCGCCCGGTCGGGACGCGCGCCCGACTTGCCTTCCGGCGTATAGGCATCGTCGTGGCGCAGACGGCGCGCGGCGGTATAGTGGTTCACCATGGAATCCATCGCGCCCGCGCTGACGCCGAAGTAGAGCCGCGGAGCGCCCAGCTTGCGAAAATCGCGCAAATCGTCGCGCCAGTTCGGCTGAGGCACAACGGCTACCCGATAGCCATGCTTCTGCAGCCAGCGCGCGATGCAGGCCGTGCCGAAGCTCGGATGGTCCACGAAGGCATCGCCCGTCAGCAGGATGACATCGATCGCGTCCCAGCCCAGACGCTCGACCTGCTTGACGGAGGTCGGAAACATATAAGCGGGAGATGATTCGGGCGTCTGCATTTCGCCGATAAAGGTACGAATTTCCCCGATTTACGGTTGCGATTCCCGTAAACGGAAACGTTTTTTCAGATTCCTGAAGCCGCTGACCAACCGGAACAAATCTTTGCAGCTATTCGTCCCACCCCCTTGACAAGGGCGCAGGCTGCTCTTATCTTTGCAAAAAACGAAGATTGAGGAGGACAGATGATGAGTAATTCCTGTATCGAATGCGGCGCACCGCTCACCGGGCGCAGCGACAAGAAATTCTGCAGCGACTACTGTCGCGCAACCTATCACAACAGTCAATACCGCCGTGTGGCCAGCGAACAGGCGCCCGTAGCGCGAATCCTGCGCAGGAACTTCGATATTCTGGGCAAGCTGTATGCAACCGGCCGGCATCGCGCCGACCGCGAGAGTCTCCGCAAGCTGGACTTCAACACGGAGTACTTCACCGCCGCCCGCAAGGGGCCCTTCGGCCGCCGCATCTACTCCTGCTACACCTACTCCTACCGCTTCACCCTCTCCGGCTCCCTCCGCCTGGTGTAACGCTGCGTCAATAACGACTATCTCCACAAAAAAAGAGAGCCCGAAAGGGCTCTCTTTTTTTGTGGAGATAGTCGGAGTCGAACCGACGACCCTCTGCTTGCAAAGCAGATGCTCTAGCCAACTGAGCTATACCCCCGTGACAATTGCGGATGCAAATGTAGGTATAATTTTCAAACCTGCAAATTTTTTTACAACCTTTTCAGTTCCTTGGAAAATTGCAGCTTGACCTTGTTCAACAGGGAGAGCCGCTGCACCAAGTCCCGAAGCGTGGCATCGTCGCCATCCCGCTGTGCGGCACTGATCTGGGCGGAGAGATCGCTGCAATGCTGCTCTGTGATTCTCAACTTATAGAGGATCATCGATTTGGGAACCGTATCGCCGAGCCGCTGCTCCTCCGGCTCCAGCGTATCGCGGTAGACCTTGACCGTCAGCTCCTGATCGTCAAAGGCCAGATTCAGCGACTCACGCAGCAGGGTCTGGTTCTCCAGGTTGGCAAAATGGCGGGCAATGGCCCCCTGCCGCTCGCGAATCTCCATCTCCTGAGGCAGCGTGGCCGCAAAAGCGTAATATTCGTCGAACAGCTCGCGATAGAGCCGGTTGGCGAAAACGATGTCATCATCGCGCAGTGCCTCGCGGATATAGGTCTCCACATCGATGCGCTCGGCCGGCATCGCGCCATAAAGCATATCCTTCTCGAAATGAAGCGGATAGGATCCGAACCGAAGCAGGTAGTCGGTCAGTTCCTTCTCCTGCACGGCGAGCAGCGGATTGGTGATGACGTAAGGGTTGGTCTCCACCGGTTCGGGCTGCACATAAGACTCGCTGACGGGCTCCAGCCCGAAGTCTTCTGCCGCACTGGTTTCCTGCGAGACGGCAGGCGGCAGCTGCGCCTCCAGGGAGCGTTCCCGGAGCTGCGTCTGGCGCTTCTTCTCATCGCGGATGGCGGTGATCTTGGCCAGGATGTCGGCATCGCTCTGGCGGAACCGCTCGGCCACCATCTCTACGTATTCCTTGCGGAGGATGGCATCCGGCACCACGGCGATGCTGCCGATGATATCGTTGATCAGCTTGCTGCGCGAAAGCGGGTCGGCCGCCATGTCGGTTTCAGCCAAATCGCTCTTGAACGAGATGAAATCGCGCTCATTTTCAGCCAGATATTCAAGTATTTCGGTGGTGGACCGCGCCTGTGCGAAGGTGTCCGGATCATCCTCGGGCGGCAGCACCACGATGCGCACGTTCAACCCCTCCTCGAGCACCAGGTCGGTGCCACGCACAGCGGCCTTGATGCCGGCCGCATCTCCGTCGTAGATGATGGTGATGTTGGAGGTGAAGCGCTTGATGAGGCGGATCTGCCCGATGGTCAGCGACGTACCGGAGGAGGCCACCACATTCTGGATGCCCTGCTGGTGCATCGAGATCACGTCGGCATAGCCCTCCACCAGAATGCATTTGTCCGCCTTGATGATGGCGTTCTTGGCCTGGAAGATACCGTAGAGCGATTCGCTCTTGTTGTAGATCTCCGTACCGGCCGTATTGACATACTTCGCCACGCTCTTGTCGCTCTTGAGCGTGCGGCCGCCAAAGGCGATTACGCGTCCGCTGATGGAGTAGATCGGGAACATCACGCGGTCGTAGAATTTGTCCACGACACTACCGTCTTCCCGACGGATGCAGAGGCCCGCATCTACCAGATATTCTTCTTTATAGCCCTTGGCCGTCGCATCCTTGATGAGCGTGTGCGGACGGGTAGGCGTGTAGCCGAGACCGAACTTACGGATGGTCTCGTCGGTAAACTTGCGCTCGTGAAAATAGGAAAGACCGATGGCGCGCCCCTGTTCGTCGTTCCACAGGACGTCCTGGAAATACTTCTGGGCGAACTCCGACACCACCAGCAGGCTCTCGTGTTTGAGGCGGCTGGCAATCTCCTCCGGCGTCTCCTCCTTCTCCACCACCTCGATATGGTACTTCTTGGCCAGGTACTTGAGCGCCTCGGCGTAGGTCAGGTGCTCGTGCTTCATCACGAAGGAGACGGCGTTGCCGGACTCCCCGCAGGCGAAACACTTGAAGATACCTTTGCTGGGGGACACCGCCAATGAGGGCCGCTTGTCCTGGTGGAAGGGGCAGATGCCCCACCAGTTGGCGCCACGGCGCTTGAGGGCGATGAAATCGCCGACGACCTCTTCAATCCTGGTGGCGGCGAGGATTTTGTCTTTGGTAGTGCGGTCAATCATGGCGCTACCTCCCAAGCAGTTGAAGTTCCTCCTTGGTGTAGAGGATGTGGTCCATCACGCCGCTGAAGAACTCGCTGAATCCGGCAAAACCGTCCGGGAATACCAGGAGAATGGCGCCGACGGCAATCACCGCGATGGCCAGCAGCCAGAGCAGCAGTCGGATGGCCCAATGGAGCCTGCGGCGAGGCGCTTTGCGTTTGACCGGCTTCACGTCGGCCGCTTTGATGCTTACCGGCTCCAAGCCAAATCCATCCGGGAAAATATCGAGTCCTTCGTCAGAGACAAAAAAGTAATCGGATTGCGAGGTGGAACGCATGGCCCCCAGGCCCGGGAGCGTGCAGGTACGGTTGCCTTCCAACTCGGAATGGATGCGGCTCAGGCACCACTTCAGCTCCACGTCCGCCTGTTCCGGCGAAACACTCATCTCACTGCAGATGAAACGATTGAGCATCGTGCCCTCTTCCGGAGTGACGTCACATTTGCGGAAGGTCAGCTCACGATAGGGTGGATTGATGGTGGTACGATGGTCCGAAAAACTGGCCGGCATCAGTTCCGCCGTGAAGACGCCGAGACCCGGAACCGCGACCGCGTCGTGGTCCAGAATCAGCTCTCGAATACACTTTGAAAAAACGCCGACTTCCATTGCAAAAAACAAAGTTACACAATAAAATCAAATGTCGGCAAAAAATGCGATTCCCTACCGGGCTATCCATTTGCGGCCGAGGCGGTCAATGGTGCTGGCCGGGAGCAGGCGGACGAGGAAGGGAACCAACCGGTTCAGCGGGCCGGGGCGAAGCAGGCGGCGGCCGCGGAACATCGCGCGCAACCCATTGTGGGCCAGCCACTCCGGGGTTCGGATGATGCCGATTCGGCGCAGGTTGCGGCGCAGGCGGGGCGTCAGCGGATAGAGTCCCGTATCCACCGCGGCCGGGCAGACGGTAGTCAGCGTCACGCCGAAGGGTCTCAACTCGTGTCCCAAGCCCTTTCCGAAGCTCACCAGGAAGGCCTTGGAGGCGGAATAAACGGCAATGCCCGGCGCCGGAATCCAGGCCGTCATCGACCCCATGTTCAAGATGCGCCCACTCCCCCGCTCCTTCATCCGCGCGCCAAAGAGGATGCACAAATCAGCCACCGTCGTCATGTGGAGCGCCATCATCTTGTCGGCCTTGCCAAGGCTCTCAGCGCCGAGGTATTCCATAAAGAAATGCCCGCATTGTTGATGAGGATGTCGGGGTTGATGCTCTCGCGGTCACACCAATCCGCCACGTTTCGTGCAGCACCGGGGATGGCCAGATCGGCCTCCAGGCAATCCACCCGCACCGCATAATCCGCGCTTAGCGCGCGCGAAGCCTCAACAAGCGCCTGCGGACGGTTGCTCACCAGGGCCAGGTTGTATCCCAGCGCCGCGAGCCCTCGGGCGTATTCCAGCCCGATGCCCGAATCCCCACCGGTAATCAGTGCGGTGCCTGGGGTATTAATCGTCCGATTCACCGACAATGATTAGCAGATGATCATTGGGCTTGAGTTCCATGCTGCCGTGTGGAACCAGGAAGCGCCCGTCGCGCCGCACCATGGTCACCCGGATCCCATGCGGCAGATGCAGGTCGCGGAGGGTCGCACCGTTCATCAGGTCCTCTTCCGTGACGGTGTGGTCGCGCAGCATACCCATCTCTTCGGGCAGATCCAGGCCGAAGGTCTCCACCTGCTTGTCGTCTTCGTAGCTGACGCGCAGCAACTTGGCCGCAGGAATCATGGTTCCGCCCTGCACAAAGAGCGAAGCGAGCGTAATGATAAAGACCAGATTGAAGAGCAGCGTTCCGTCTTTCATGCCCGCGACCATCGGCATCAAGGCGCAGAGAATCGGACCCGCACCCTTCACGCCCACCCATGAAACAAAGGCCTTGGCACGCAGGGAAAGCTTCTTGAAGGGAAGCAAGGTCAGCATGACGCTGGCCGGGCGTGCAAAAAACATCATAAAGGCGGCAATCAGCAACCCTGGCAGGAGAATCGGAAGAATCTGCGAGGGGCGCGCCATCAAACCCAGCAAAAGGAACATCACCAGTTGCATCAGCCATGCAGCACCGTCAAAGAAATTGGTAACCTCTTTCCGGTCCTGAATCTTGGCTTTGCTTCCTATGATAATAGCAGTCACATAGATAGCCAGCAGTCCGTTTCCGTAGAAAAGTGTCGCCAAACCACTGGAAAGGAAGCCGAAACTCAGAATCAAGATGGAGGTGAGCGAACTGCTGGAAAAACGGACGCGGCTCAGAACGCCCTGGGACACATATCCCACTGCAATACCGATGGTCAGGCCCACGAGCATCTGGATCATGAACAATAGAATGCCGGTCACGATGGTGGGCATGTCGCTGTATCCAAAGTGGAAACCTCTCGTCATGATGTCGAGGGTAATGATGGTGACGCCGAAAGCGATCGGGTCGTTACTACCGGATTCCAGCTCCAGCATCGGTGCCAGATTCTCTCTGAGTTTCAAGCGCTTTTCGCGGAAAACGGAGAAGACTGAGCCGGAGTCGGTTGAACTGATGATAGCGGCCAGCAGGAAGCAGGAGGCGACTGACAACCCCAGCGTTTTCCCGAGCGCAAACCATACAAATCCGCCCACCAAGAGGACCATCAGCAGGACGCCCACCGTAGAGAGCAGCAAACCTTGCTTCATGACAGGCTTTGTCGCCTTGAGGGAGGTCTCGAGACCGGCCTCAAAAATGATGATGGTCAGTGCCAGATGGCCGATATGCTCCGCCTTGGCGTGATGGGTGAAATCGAATCCCAACACATCCGGTCCCGCCAGCAAGCCCAACACCAGGAACAGCAGCAAAAACGGCGCGCCGAGCCGGCTGCCCGCCTTTACCACCATGATGGCAGCAAAAAGCAACACCGCCACGACGAGCAGGATGTTATTGGACAACAGGAGCGATACGGCGGATAGTGAAATCATGCAGACAAAGGTAATACATTTTTAGGGTAGTTTTTAGCATTTACGTTTTTCGTAAAGATATTTTATGTTTTTCATAAAAATGGCATTATCTTTGTCCTTCGAAAGCCCGGAATAAAAAGTCAACGATATGAAACACTCCACACAAAAGCGTATCCGCAATCTCTCCATCGCCATTCTCATCATTGGCGGCATGTCACTTATCTACACTTATGTGCAGATGGCCTCTCAGTTATGGCTGAAAACCTTCATCACCCCCATGGTTTGGAATCCAGACATCAAGGGTTGGCAGATCTTTATCCTCGCGATGCGATTCGTGGGTCTTACGCTTCTATTTATCCTGTGCTGCATCTTCCTGGCGCGCACGAACCGCTCTTTGAAGAATGGGGAACTCTTCCCCAAGTCCAACATCGCCCTCCTCCGATGGACGGCACTGGTCGCCGCGCTTCTCGCCTTTGTCCACACCAATTATGACGCTGTAGTGAAAGGAGAATCGGTACTGTCGGTGGATTCCGGCACAATCCTCATTCCTCTGATCGTCCTGCTATTCGCCGGACTCTACAAAATGGCTTACCTGGCCGCTAAAGACAGCAACCTTGCGATATGATTACCGTCAACCTGGATAAAATGCTCTGGGAGCGCCACATGAAACTCTCTGAACTCTCGGAAAAAATCGGCATCTCCATGACCAATCTCTCCCTGCTCAAAACCGGGAAGGGCCGCGCCATCCGCTTCACCACCCTCAACAAGATCTGCAAGGTCCTGGACTGCACCCCCGGCGACATCCTCGACTACCAGCCCGACCCCGAAGGCACTCTGCCGGAGGAGGATATCTATGAAGAATGAGTGTTGAAAGAGGCCGGTAGCGGCGGCGGGCGACAGGCAGGGCCGCGACCCAAGGTCAGCCAGCGGCCCGACCTTGGCGGATAATTCATTGATATTCAATGAATAACGCAAAGCACTGGTATCCCAAACCGATACCAGTGCTTTGCGTTTCTGCCTGAACCAGTGTTAGTTAGCCGCCAAGGAAAACTTATACAATCATTCCTATATTTGTTTGTAATACTTATATGACGGACAGTAAAAGTGGTCGTTATTTACTTGGTGTGCCGTGATGCTCTTGCTGGATATCTACCAGAGTATTGATGCCTTCTAGTTGCAAGGGGACACAGACGTTGTCAATTATATCAGGGAGATTGTCTTGGGCACAAAAAAAGCAGAACTGCGTCTGCTATTTTGTGCCCGGAACAGGACTCGAACCTGCACAGCCTTGCGGCCACTAGTCCCTGAAACTAGCGCGTCTACCGATTTCGCCATCCGGGCTTCAAGGGACTGCAAAGGTATAAAAAATTCTTAATTATTTTTGCTATCCCACAAAAAAGTTCTACATTTGCAATCCCAAACCCACGGGCAAGGGTAAATTCCTCAATAGCTCAGTTGGTCAGAGCACCTGACTGTTAATCAGGGGGTCGTAGGTTCAAGTCCTACTTGAGGAGCGCAAACGCGGACGGCATTGCTGCCGTCCGCTTTTCTTTTATGCCCCGCAGTGGTTATTCGATGAAGGTCTTGTAGAGGATCTGGACGAGTTCGTGGGAAACGACATCGCTGGAGGTGGTGAAGCCGTTGCAGATGGTGCAGATGCCCCAGCCCTCTTCCTGGTTGAAATGCATATTTGTGCCCAGGCCTTTGATGGAGCCGCGGTGTCCGGTAACCGGTTTGCCGGGCACCCACGCGTCGGGTTCGTACTGGCTAAGGCCCAGGCCGTAGTTGCGTTTGACGCCGCCAGTTTCATCGCCGATGACCGTACCGGTCTTCATCAGCCGTGAGCTTTCCGGGGAGATGATGCGGACCCCGTCCAACTCGCCGTCGTTCATGTGCATCATCATGTAGCGGGCCAGGGAGACGATATCGGTCTTCATGCCACCGCAGGCCACGAACTGGTTGGCATTCTCTACGAGCTGATAGCCCTTGCCTCCATTCTTGAGCCCTTTGTAGGAGGTGGGCATCTTCTTGAAGCGCTTGAAGTTCTTATCGTAGGACCAGAGCGGAACAAATTTGTCGCTATCCAGGTCGTCCGGATTCCAGCTGGCATTGAGCTGGAGCGGCCCCAGGATGCGTTCGTTGCAGAACTTGTCAAACCGCTGGCCGGAGGCAGCCTCCACAATGCAGGCCACCAGGTTGTAGCAGAGGTTGCTGTATCTGAAGGTAGTTCCCGGCTTGCAATCCATATAATGCGCGTACCACTCTTCATTCCGGGCGGGATCGAGCTCCGCAAGGGTGAGCGTATTGTTATAATCCCGGATGGAGGAGGTGTGGTTCAGGAACATGCGGACAGTAATGGTATCATCCGGATACTTCGGGTTGCGGACCCGAATGCCGAGATACTTCTGGACGTCGTCATTGAGGTTGATCTTTCCGTCGTCCACGAGGCACATGAGGGCCGTTGCAGCATACGACTTGGAGACGGAAGCCAGGCGGCAAATCTCGTCGTGCCGCCCGCTGAAGCGAGTGCCGAGCGTGTCGATGCTACCGAATTCGCCGACATAAACGATTTCGTTGTTCTTGACCACCGCGCACATGACACCTACCGCGCCGTTTCTCTTGAAGAAAGAGCGCATCTCTTTTTTCAGCGGCGCCGGGGTTTTGTATTTCTGAGCCTGGAGGGCTGCAGGTGCGAAGATCAGCATCACGGCCGCCAGCACGATTGTTATGAGTTTTTTCATAATCGTTTCGTATTTTTGCAAAAATAACAATTAATCATGGACAGTATCAAGCAGATTTATAAAATCGGTTATGGCCCGTCGAGCAGCCACACGATGGGACCGCGCAAAGCGGCGGAGATTTTCCGTAGCAAACATCCGGCTATCAGCCGGTTCCGCGTGACGCTCTACGGCAGTCTGGCTGCGACCGGTAAGGGGCACCTGACCGACAAGGCCATCGAAGCGGCCCTCTCCCCCGCAGCTACCGAGATTATCTGGCGGGCTGATATCGTGCCGGCCTTCCACACCAACGGCATGCTGTTCGAAGCGCTGGACGGCAACGGCGCGGTGGTGGACAGCTGGACGGTTTACAGTATCGGCGGCGGTTACCTGGCGGAAGAGAACCAGCACCTGAATGCCAAGAAAGTCTATGAATGCCAGAAGCTTTCCGATATCCAGGCGCAGATTGAGCACGACGGCACCTCCTTCTGGGAGTATGTGCGTCGCCACGAGGATTCCGATATCCTGGACTACCTCTCGGAGATGTGGAACCAGATGCAGGAGACCATCCGCGAAGGGCTGGAGAATGATGATGCCCTGCCGGGCCGACTCCACCTGCGGAGCAAGGCCAAGCAGTACTATATCCGCGCGTCGAGCTACAAACCAACCCTGCAAAGCCGCTGTCTGGTAATCTCTTACGCGCTGGCTACGGCCGAACAGAACGCACGCGGCGGAAAGATCGTCACCGCTCCGACCTGCGGTTCGGCGGGCGTGCTTCCGGCGGTACTCTACCATCTCAAGGTGAACCACAACTTCTCCGACAAGGACATTCTCAAGGCCATGGCGACCGCCGGCCTCTTTGGCAATATCATCAAATACAACGCCTCCATCTCGGGCGCGGAAGTGGGATGCCAGGGCGAGATCGGCAGTGCCTGCGTAATGGCGGCCGTGGCGGCCAACCAGCTGTTCGGCGGCTCCCCGCAGCAGATTGAATGCGCGGCCGAAATGGCCATGGAGCACAACCTCGGGCTGACCTGCGATCCGATGTGCGGATATGTGCAAATCCCCTGCATCGAGCGTAATCCGATGGCCGCTCTTCGCGCGCTGGATGTCAATCTCTACGCGATGATGAGCGACGGCAAGCACGTGGTGTCGTTCGACAAGGTCGTGGCTACGATGAAGCTGACGGGCAAAGATCTACCGAGCCTCTACAAAGAGACTTCGCTCGGCGGTCTGGCCTTGCTGAAGGACTGATACCGCGCTGGGAATCAGCGGATTCCGATGTATTTGTGAGTTTGGAGTGAAAGCCGCCACCAGGGGTGGGCGAGAATGTATTGTACCACCTCTTCCGTGTTGGCGCAGGAGCAGGGCTGGAGGAAGTAATGTTTGGCGCGGATGCCTTCCACCCACTTTTCCGGGGAGTGCCCGGTATAAACCACTTTGACTTCGCTGGCCTCCCGAAGGACGACGCGGCTCCCCTCTTTGGGCGAACAGGTGATCCAGTCGTAGAGATCTTCCGGCAGCTCCACCGTCCCGTTGGTTTCAATATGGATGGGCAGGGGCAGCAGGGTATGCAAGCCGATCAGCAGCTCCGCATCGGCCTGCAGCGCCGGTTCGCCGCCAGTCAGCACAAGGATGGGCGAGCGGAGAGCCTGGGTATCTTGGGGCAGCAGCTCCTCTATGCGCGCCGCGATTTGGTGGACTGTCATCTCTTCGTATGCGGCGAAGTCCGTATCGCAGAAGGGACAGGCGAGGTTGCAGCCGCTGAATCGCACGAAAACAGCCGGGATTCCGCTGTGGAATCCCTCTCCCTGCAGGGAGTAGAAAATCTCGTTGATGCGATAGGTTCTGGCCATACGGTCAGTCGCGCTCGTAGATGGCTACATTGCCGCCACTCTCCTGGACGCTGACCTTGTAGCAGTTGGGCACATGGTCGCAGATCCAGCGCGCCATGTTCTCAGCGGACGGATTGCAGGGCAGCACCTCGTTGATGTACTTGTGGTCGAAGGTCTCCTTGACAATCCGTTTGATGTGCGTAAAGTCGGTGACCATGCCGTCCGCATTGAGTTCTTCCGCCTTGCAGTATACCACGATCTTCCAGTTGTGACCGTGGAGCGCCTCACATTTGCTCTCATAGCTGAGCATCAGGTTGTGGGCGGCGGAGATTTCGATGGTTTTCTCTACGTAGTACATTTTTATTATTTGTAGTTCTCGTAAACAGTCCGGTCTTCAATCCCGGCTTCGCGGATGGCCTCGATGCGCTCGCGGCAGGTTCCGCAAGTTCCGCAGTGATGTTCTCCCCCGCGGTAGCAGCTCCAGGTCTCGCTATAGTCGATGCCGAGGGCTTTGCCGTGACGGGCAATTTCGGCTTTGGAGAGGTTTGTATAAGGGGTGACGAGCCGCACGCCGTTGTAGGTTCCCGCCTTGACGGCCGCCTCCATGGCGGCGACGAATTCGGGGCGGCAATCGGGGTAGATGGCATGGTCACCGGAGTGGTTGGCCATCATGATCTGTGAAAGGTTCTCGTTCTCGGCCAGGCCGGCGGCAATGGCGAGCATAATGCCGTTGCGGAACGGGACGACCGTCGCGTGCATGTTTTCGTCGTCGTAGCTGCCATCGGGGATTGCATCCGCGCCGGAGAGCAGCGCACTGTCAAAGTACTTGGCCATAAACTCGAGCGGAATAATCAGATGTTTGACACCCAGACGTTTGCAATGGAGCGCGGCACAGGCGATTTCCTTGGCGTTGTGGTTGCTGCCGTAGTCGAAACTCACGGCCAGGGCTATCCGCTCGCGATACTCATAGAGCATCGTGGTGGAGTCCAGGCCGCCGGAGAGAACGAGGATGGTGTCTTTGGCTGCGTGCAACGGATTCATCGCAACGCCTCCTCCATGTGAGCCTGCAGTCGACTGGCCTTCAGGGCCTGGTGTTCCGCATCGGCATAGTTGGCAAAGGGTCGGATGCTGATACCGCCGCGGGGCGTGAACTTACCGATCACCTCCAGGTAGCGGGGATCCATCAACTTCACCAGGTCTTTCATGATGATATTCACGCAGTCTTCGTGGAAGTCGCCGTGATTGCGGAAGGAGAAGAGGTAGAGTTTCAGCGACTTGCTCTCGACCATCCGCTCGCGCGGGATATAGCTGATGACGATCTCGGCGAAGTCCGGCTGTCCGGTCAACGGGCAGAGCGTCGTGAACTCCGGACAGTGGAAGGTCACGAGATATTCGTTCTCAGGATGTTTATTGAGAAATGTTTCCAGAATCCCCGGCGCATAGGTATCCGGATACTTGGTCTGGCGGTCTCCAAGCAGGGTGATCCCTGCGAGTTCTTCTTTGGTTCGCATGGTTGTTTTCAGTTATTATTTACGGGAGGAAAAACAGTAGCTCCCCATATCCG
>JAFSWO010000097.1 GCA_017450165.1 Bacteroidales bacterium
CCTTCTCAGGTACGGGAACGGAGAGACGGGCCATACGTTTGTGCGCCTCGCAGAAGCACTGTCCGAAGCTGCGGAATTCAAAACGCGGCTTGGATTCTTCGCCAATCTTCAGTTCAGCCATGGCGAATGCTTAGATAAGTTCAGCGTCAGCCTGTGCACCGGTAGCGTCGTTGGCTGCACCCGGGGTAGCGTTGGTGACATTCTTCCAAGCGCCGCCCTCCGGAATACGTGCCCAGATACCGGTCTGGATAGCAGGCTTAGCCGTTGCGTCGGTGAGAATACCGTGCTGTACGGAGGTGATGGATTTTCCGTTAGGGTCGAATACCTCGAGCTTCACGCCCTTCTTTGCGGAGACACCGCTGGAGAGGCTGTGGTCGCCGGAATTCTTGGTGCCCTGGATTACGAAGAAACCTTTAGCAGGAACCTTCTCGGTAGCAAGGCCGAGCCAAACTTCACCGGTTTCGTTGTTTTCGTCAGTTCTCTTGATCACGACGCCTTCGAGGGAGATCTCTTTGTCGCCGGTGTTGTAGAATTCTACGAACTTATCAAGGTCGACCTCAGCCGTTGCATTGACTTCGTTGATGATCAGTTTGGTGTAATCGTAAGTGACTTTGTCCTTGTTGATTTCTTCGTCGCCACAGGATACGAATGCGAAAGCAGCAACTGCTACGCATGCAATCATGAATAACTTTTTCATAATGCTTAAAATTAAAGAGTTATTAGGTTGAAAGTGAATAATGATTAAAAGTCGATTTCAAAACGCATCGAGACCATGCTGTAGTCTACGCCAGCCTTACCCTTGGTATAATAGGGGTTGCGGGTAGGGGTACCGGTTTCGTCAACGCCGCAGATAAACTTGTTGCCCTTACCGGAGCTGAAGCGGTCGTTGTCGTTGTACTGGTAGTTGAGCTGGACCTTTACGTGGTCGTTGATGTAGTAGTTCAGACCGAGTGCATAGGCCATACATTTACCGCCCATGATCTTCTGGTCGTCAGCAGCCAGCTTGATATCGGCATTGAGGTCGATGTACTCGATGCGACCGCAGAGTTCAACATCGCCCCAGCTGCGTCCCCGTTTTACGCGGGTGAACTTGGCACCGGCAGCATCGTAACGCTGGGTGCCGCCGAAGAGCAGATAACCGCCCTGAGCATACCAGCCCCAGAAATTGCGGCCACTCTTGTCAGGCAAGATGGTTGTGTTGCCCATATAGACAGCCTCACCGCGGAAACCTCCCAGATAACCGGCCAGTTCGGCGGTGTAGAGGAGGCTGTGGTCGAAGTTGAAGTCACCTGTATCAACATATTTCTTACGGTTGATAGCGGTGGAGTTACGGGTGCTGTAGCGAGCCTTGCCGTAGGTCTCGTCGGAGGTCTTCGGGTTGCGGTAGGAGAAGGCTCCGCCGATGTGCAGGCCCCAGCTCTCCTTGTCGAAACCAGGCTGCCAGACTGCCTTGAGGGTGTATGCCAGGCCCTCATCCGGTGCGTTGAGCGATTTGCTGGATTCTTCTACGTAGCCGCGCTCCTCGGAGCCGGCAACGGCCTGTGCGGAGATACCGCCGTTGAGCCAGATACCGTTGTTGGCATAGTTGACGTTCAGGCCGAGATGGCGGGATGGAGCCAGTGCGGAGCAGACCATCGGGCGCTCCATAAACTGGAGGTAGCGGGAGGAGTTGTTGCGCTGGATGGAGAAGATCTCCTTGAAGTTACCGACCTGGATCTGCCAGTTCTTGAGACCGGTGTAACGGATGATGGCGTCCTTGAGTTCGAACTCGCCGTCGGCCATATCGAGGTCAACCTCGCCGTACCAGTTCTTGTTGATCTGGGTCTTCACGGCGAAACGTGCACGGCGGATGCTGAAGCCGTTGCTGATTTCGTCAGCCCAATCGGGTTCGCCGAAAAAGACGGCTGCATCGGTCTGGACACGGTTGTCAAACCAGATCTTGTAGCCCGAGTCACCCTTCGAGCGGAGGACAAGAATGCCGTCCTGGGCCTCGGCGACGAGCGGATCGATATCGACCTGCACGCCGTACTGGTTGTACTGTTTCTCCTGTGCGTTCAGCGAGAGCGAGAAGCAGACAGCCGAAAGAATTAAAAAGAACTTTTTCATAAAAAGTGTTATTGGTTAAGTGTTTAGATGTTTCTCAGTCGTTGTGAAAAGCAAATGTAGAAAAAAAACGAAAAAAGTATCGCGTGCGCGTGAAAAATCTCCGATTTTCAAGATTTCCGGCTGGAGAGGGCTCTTTTCCGCTGAAAAATACTACTTTTGTATGTTTATAGCTTAGGCGAAATATGCAGCAAGAATTACCGAATAAGTACGATCCTTCCCAGGCGGAAGGCAAATGGTACGAATACTGGCTCAAACACAAATACTTCCATTCAGAACCGGATGGCCGCGAACCCTATGTGATCGTGATTCCGCCGCCCAATGTAACCGGTGTGCTCCACATGGGGCATATGATGAACAATACCCTGCAGGATGTGCTCGTACGTCGGGCGCGGATGCAGGGAAAGAATGCCTGCTGGGTGCCGGGTACCGACCACGCCTCCATCGCAACGGAGGCCAAGGTGGTGAACCGTCTGGCTGAGCAGGGCATCAAGAAGCGCGATCTGACCCGTGAGCAGTTCCTCGAGCATGCCTGGGCATGGACCGAAGAACACGGCGGCATCATCCTCAAGCAGTTGCGCCGGCTGGGCGCCTGCTGCGACTGGGACCGCACCGCCTTTACGATGGACGAAGTCCGCAGCGCCTCGGTGGCCAAAGTCTTCGTGGATCTGTATGATAAAGGATTGATCTACCGCGGATTGCGCATGGTGAACTGGGATCCGAAAGCCCAGACCGTACTCTCCACGGAGGAGGTTGTTTATCGCGAAGAGAAGTCGAAACTCTATTACCTGAGATATTATCTGGCCGACGAGGCCGAGAATCCTGTTCGCCCCACCGGCGAAGAGGGAGAAATTGTGCGCTGTGATGAAAACGGCCGTCACTATGCTGTTGTGGCTACCACCCGTCCGGAGACCATCATGGGCGATACCGCCATGTGTATCAACCCCAAAGACCCCAAGAACGGATGGCTCCGCGGCCACAAGGTCACCGTTCCACTCGTGAACCGCGTGGTACGCGTGATCGAGGACCGTTACGTGGACATCGAGTTCGGTACGGGCTGCCTCAAGGTGACCCCGGCCCACGATGTGAACGACTACGCGCTGGGCAAGACCCACAACCTGGAATCTATCGATATCTTCAACCCGGACGGTACGATTTCCGAGGCGGCGGGCCTCTACGTGGGGCTCGACCGCATGGTGGTCCGCAAGCGGATCGTCAAGGATCTGGAGGCCGGCGGCCTGCTGGAGAAGGTGGAGGATTATGACAACAAGGTGGGCTATTCCGAGCGCAATCCGGATACAGCCGTGGAGCCGCGTCTTTGCAAGCAGTGGTTCCTGAGCATGCAGCACTTTGCCGACATCGCCCTGCCGCCGGTGCTCGAGGGCAAGATCAAGTTCCATCCGGACAAGTTCGTGACCAACTACCGCACCTGGCTCGAGAATATCCAGGATTGGTGCATCAGCCGCCAGCTCTGGTGGGGCCACCGCATTCCCGCGTGGTTCCTGCCGACCGCTGAAGGGGAAGAGGAGCGCTTCGTGGTGGCTCTCTCGGAAGAGGAGGCGCTGGCCAAGGCGCGCAAACTGCCCGGTTGCGAATCCATCCAACTGGCCGATCTGCGCCGCGACGAGGACGCGCTGGATACCTGGTTCTCCAGCTGGCTCTGGCCCATCAGCCTGTTTGATGGTATCAATAATCCTGATAATAAGGAGATTAAATACTATTACCCGACCGCCGACCTGGTCACCGCTCCGGATATCATCTTCTTCTGGGTGGCGCGCATGATCATGGCGGGCGAGGAGTATCTGCATGACGTGCCCTTCCGGAACGTCTATTTCACCGGCATCGTGCGCGACAAGCTGGGGCGCAAGATGAGCAAGCAGCTGGGCAATTCGCCCGACCCGATCGGTCTGATAGACCAGTACGGTGCGGATGGCGTGCGCCTGGGCATCCTGCTCTGCACCTCGGCCGGCAACGATATTCTCTTTGATGAGAGCCAGGTGGAGCAGGGGCGCAACTTCTCCAACAAGATTTGGAACGCCTTCCGCCTGGTCAAGGGTTGGAAGGTCTCCGACGATTCACTGCAGAGCGATGTCTGCCGCGTGGCGGTGGAGTGGTTCCGCGCCAAGCTGAACCGCACGCTGGCCACCGTGGACCGCGACTATTCCCATTTCCGCATCAACGACGCGGTGATGGGCGTCTATAAACTCTTCTGGGATGACTTCTGCTCCTGGTACCTGGAGTGCATCAAACCGGCCTATGCGGACGGCGGACAGCTGCCGATTGACCGCGCTACTTACGATGCGACCCTCGGCTTCTTTGATGCGCTGCTCAAGATGCTCCATCCGGTGATGCCCTTCATCACCGAGGAACTCTGGCAGAACCTTGCGCCCCGCAAGGAGGGCGAAACCATCATGCTCCAGCGGATGCCTGAGGCTCAGCCGTTTACCGAGCAGACGATCAACGATTTCGAGACCGCTGTGGCGGCCGTAACCTCCATCCGCGCGATTCGTCAGGGCAAGAATCTCTCTCCCAAGGAGCCGCTCACGCTGCAGGTCAAGGGAGCTTATCCCGCAACCGCGACGCCGGTCATCTGCAAACTCGCCGTCATCAGCGAGGTTGCCGTGGTGAAAGCCTTTGACGACCAGCCCGGTGACGCCTTCATGGTGGGAACCACCGAGTTCCGCGTGCCGCTCTCCGGCAAGGTGGATACGGCTGCCGAGATCGCCAAGATTGAGGAGGAGATCAAGCGCTACGAAGGCTTCCTGCGCGGGGTCAACGCCAAGCTCTCCAACGAGAAGTTCGTGGCCAACGCGCCCGAGGCCGTGGTGGCGCTCGAGCGCAAGAAACAGGCGGATGCCACGACCAAGATCGAGAACCTTAAACTACGATTAAACTCCTTAAAATAACAACGATATGAATGCACTGCTGTTTGTACCGCTCGCCATTACCGGTTGGGAATGGGTGATTATCGCGCTGGTCGCACTCCTGCTGCTCGGCGGCAAGAAGATTCCCGAGTTCATGAAGGGACTTGGCAAAGGCGTCAAGAGCTTCAAAGAGGGGATGAAGGATGTGGACGACGATGTCAAGGAGATTAAGAAAGAACTCCGCGACGAACCCAAGGAAGATAAAAAATAGCCTTCCGACGTGGCCAGGGAGATGACCTTCTGGGACCACCTCGATGTATTGAGGGGCAGTCTGTTCCGAGCGCTGGGCGTCACGCTGGCAGTCTCGGTCGGGCTCTTCTTTTTTAAGGAATTCCTCTTTGACGGTATCATTCTGGCGCCAGCAAGGGGGGATTTCTTTGTCTATCGGTGGCTCGGAATCGCTCCCGGACTGACGCTGGTCAACATTGAGGTGGCCGCGCAGTTCATGACGCACATCAAGGTAACTTTCCTCTGCGGCCTGATCCTTTGTACACCTTACCTGCTTTTTGAGATCTGGCGAGTCGTGGCTCCGGCACTCTATGCGCGGGAAAAGCGGGCTACCCGTCGCGCCTTCCTGCTCTCTGCGGGGCTCTTCTATCTGGGGCTGGTGATTGGCTATCTGGTGGTACTGCCGCTGATGGTCAACTTCTTCCAGGGCTATTCCATCAGCGATTCCATCACCAATACGATCTCGCTGACCTCCTATATGTCAACGGTTTACTCCACCGTACTGCTCTTCGGACTGGTGTTCGAGGTGCCGGTGCTGCTGGCGTTGCTCTCCCGGCTCGGGCTGGTGACCCGCTCCATGCTGAAACGGGGATGGCGCTATGCGGTGCTGACGGTGGTGGTGCTGGCGGCCATTATCACCCCTTCGGGCGATCCCTTCTCGCTGATGGTGGTTTCGCTGCCGCTCTTTTTGCTCTACATGCTCAGCATTGCGCTCTGTAAGGATGCTGAAAAGGAGGTGGCCGTATGATCTCCATCAACGATCTGACCGTCTCTTTCGGAGGCACCACGCTGCTCGATACGATCAGCTTCCACATCAACGACCGCGACCGGATTGGCCTGGTGGGCAAGAATGGCGCGGGCAAATCCACCATTCTGAAACTGATTGTGGGGCTGCAGGCGCCGACCTCCGGCAAGATTCTGAAACCCAGCGGCTTGAAGATTGGCTATCTGCCGCAGCTGATGGAGCACCATCGCGGCCGGACCGTGTTGGAGGAGACGATGACCGTCTTTGCCGACCATCAGGCCATGGAGCGCCGGCTGGAGGAGATTTCGGCCGAACTGGCCGAGCGGACCGACTATGAATCGGAGGGATACAGCAAGCTGATTATCGAGCTGAACGACGTGAACGACACGCTGGCCATGCTCAGCAGCGATCCGCCCGAGCAGCAGGCGGAACGCACGCTCGCCGGCCTGGGTTTCAAGCGCAACGAGCTAAACCGCCTGACAGAGACCTTCTCGCAGGGGTGGAACATGCGTATCGAGCTGGCCAAGATTCTGTTGCGCAAGCCCGACGTGCTGCTGCTCGACGAGCCCACCAACCATCTGGATATCGAATCCATCCAGTGGCTGGAGGATTACCTGCAGGACTTTCCCGGATCGCTGGTGCTCATCTCGCACGACCGCCGCTTCCTGGACAACTGTACGAACCGGACGGTGGAGGTGATGCTGGGCCATATCTATGACTACAAAGTTCCTTATAGCCAGTTTGTTGCACTTCGTGCGGAACGCATCGCGCAGCAGAAGGCGGCCTATGCCAACCAGCAGCGCATGATCGAGAAGACGGAGGATTTCATTGAGCGTTTCCGCTACAAACCTACCAAGAGCAACCAGGTGCAGCAGCGGGTCAAACAGCTCAAGAAACTGGATCGCATTGAGATAGACGACGAGGATCTCGCCACGCTGGTGGTGAAGTTCCCGCCCGCCCCGCGCAGCGGTGATGTGGCCTTTGGCGTCATGGAGGCTGTTATCGGCTATGGACATGCCGGCGCGGAAGATGAGAAAGTGATCCTCCGCGGCGTGAATATGACCATTCGCCGTGGGGAAAAAGTGGCCTTCGTGGGCCGTAACGGCGAAGGCAAGACCACGATGATGCGCGTGCTGATGCACGAACTGGAACCCTTTGACGGCTCGGCCACGCTCGGACACAATGTCAACGTGGGTTATTACGCACAGAATCAAGACGATATATTGAAAGGAAACGACACCGTCTACGACACTCTGGAACGGGTGGCGGTGGGGGAGATCCGCACCAAACTGCGCGATATCCTGGCCGCGTTCCTCTTCAAGGGCGACGATATCGACAAGAAGGTATCGGTGCTCAGCGGCGGCGAGCGTTCGCGACTGGCGATGGCCCGCCTGATGCTCCATCCGTACAACTTGCTGGCGCTCGACGAGCCCACCAACCACATGGATATCCGCTCAAAGGATATCCTGAAGCAGGCGCTCAAGAACTACGATGGCACGCTCATTGTGGTTTCACACGACCGTGACTTCCTGAACGGCCTGGTAGACAAGGTTTACGAGTTTACCGACGGACGCGTGAAGGAGCATCTGGGCGGCGTGGACGACTTCCTGCGCGCCAAGAAGGCCGCCAGTTTCCGCGACTTCGAGATGCAGGCTTCGAAGGCGGCCGTGAAGAGCGTTTCGGCTCCTGCAACGCCGGCTCCGACGCCGGCTCCGGCTTCGCGCGCAAACATGGAACGTCGTGAGGACAGGAAAAAGAAGAACCGCCAACAGCAGTTGGAGAAACAGATTGAGGAGCTGGAGGAAAAGATGGCGGACATTGAACAGCACCTTTCGGCTCCGACGCTGGAAGACGATATTATGGACTTGACACGCAACTATCTGGAACTCAAACGAGAACTGGATGAGAAAATGAATGCGTGGGCAGAATTGTAACGCAATTATGGAAGAGAAACAGCCACACTATCTCTTTGGAATTCATCCGGTGACGGAGGCCCTCCTCGCCGGTCGGAAGTTCGACAAAATCCTCATTCGCAAGGGGGCTGCCGGTCCCCAGTTTACCGAACTGCTGAAGCTGGCCGAGGAGCGCGGATTGCCCCTCCAGTTCGTCCCGGCTGAAAAGATGAACTATCTGGTTCACGGCGCGCACCAGGGGGTGATCGCCTATATCTCCCAAATTGATTATGTGCCCTTCGAGGAGATGGTGGAGGGGGCGCTCTCGCGCAAGGCTGCACCGCTCTTCCTCGTGCTGGATGGCGTGACGGATGTCCGCAACCTAGGAGCGATTGCCCGAAGCGCGGAATGTGCTGGCGTTGACGGCATTGTGCTGCCTGCCAAGGGTGGTGCCGCCATCAATGCGGAGGCGGTCAAATCGTCCGCTGGCGCCTTGCTGCGCGTGCCGGTGGCTAGGGTATCCAACCTCAAGATTGCGCTCTACTATTTCCGCGACAGCGAATTCCAGATCGTAGCTGCCAGTGAAAAGGCGGAAGACGATATGTACGATGTGAACCTGCGCAAACCCACCGCCATTGTGATGGGCTCCGAAGGGCACGGCATTTCCGAGCCGGTCCTGAGCCTCTGCACGGTGGGGGCCCGCATTCCCATGAACGGCGAAATCGGCTCGCTCAACGTGTCGGTGGCCGCCGCAATCATCCTGTTTGAAGCGGTCAGACAAAGAAGATAAATGGCAACCGAGGGTGCATACGAAAGGACTTCCAAGAGCCTGAAGAACAGTCAGGTAGCGATTGTCGTACAGATACTTTCGCTGCTGGTCGGGTTCATTGCCCGCAAGATCTTCCTGGATTATCTGGGCACCGAAGTCCTGGGTCTGAACACCACGGCCACGAGTATTCTCAACTTCCTGAATATCGCGGAGCTGGGAATCAGTTCGGCCATTGCCGTCACCCTCTATAAACCTATCTACGACGGCGACAGGCAAAGCATCCGCGAGATCGTGGCCCTCCAGGGCTGGCTCTACAAGCGGGTGGCCCTCGTGATTCTGGCCGCCAGCCTGATCCTGCTGCCCTTCTTCCCGCGCATCTTCACCAAGATGGAGCTGCCCATGTGGTACGCCTACGCATCGTTCGGCGTGCTGCTCTTCAGCTCGCTGCTCGGTTACTTCGTGAACTACAAACAGGTGATGCTGGCGGCGGACCAGAAGGATTACAAGATTCAGATCAGCTATCGTTTGGTATTGATTGTCAAGGTAATCGTTCAGATATTCGCAGTTTGCCTGCTGCCGCATCCCTACCTCTGGTGGCTGGTGATCGAAGCCCTCTTTGCCGTGATCGCCGCGCTGACGCTCAACCGCACCATCTACAGGGATTATCCCGATCTGAAGGCCCCCTGCGTGGTGGACCGCGCGCTGCGGCAGAAGTACCCGGATGTCATCACGAAGGTCAAACAGCTCTTCGTGCACCGGATCGGCTCCTTCGCGGCGCTGCAGTCGCTGCCGATCTTCATCTATGCCTTCACCTCGCTCACGGTGGTCGCCCTCTACGGCAACTATATGATCCTCTTCAGCAGTCTGCAGGCGCTACTGCTGGCCCTCTTCACGAGCATCACGGCCAGCGTGGGGACCATGATTGCAGAAGGGGACAGGAGTTTGATATTCAAGGTGTTCCGCGAACTATTCGCCTCCCGGTTCTACCTGGTGACCTTCTGCTCGTTTGCCATGTTTTTCCTGAGTGGCCCCTTCGTGGTGCTGTGGCTCGGACCGGAGTATGTGCTGGGTGGCCGGACGCTCGCCCTGATGGTGGGGCTTTTCTTCCTGAACAACTTGCGCACGGTGGTCGATATCTATATCAATGCCTACGGTATTTTCAAGGATATCTGGGCGCCGATTGCAGAGGCGGTAATCTTCGTGATTTGCGCCATCCTTCTGGGCCGCATCTATGGTCTGGACGGCGTGCTGATGGCGCAGGGAATCGAGCTGCTGCTGGTCGTTTTCATCTGGAAGCCGTACTTTCTCTTCACGCAGGGAATGGGGCGCAGCGCAAGTGCGTATTTTGGCCTGTTCTTCAAGCTGTTGGCTATTTCTGCAGGGGTCTTCTTCCTGGGAATAATCTTCGAACGATTCGTGGATATCGACGCCTCGGCCGGCATCTGGCCGTTCCTGGGTTATGCCGCCGTGCTCTGTGCGGTCTTTGCCGTTGTGCTCTTTACGGCTATGTTCTTTGGCGAACGGGGCATGCGCACCTTCGTGCAGCGAATCTTCAAGACTGCCCGCCGCAAATAGTTTCTGCCAGATGGTAGAAGCAGGTCGCCTGATGGCTCGGGGAGTAGGCTTCCTGATAGGCGCGGCGAATCACTTCTAATTGTGCAGCATCCTTGTTATCAAGGACTTCCACTATTTTATCCGCCAGCGCGGAGGCATCTTGTGCCGGGGCGTAGTAGTTCACCAGACCGCGGGTGGATTCGAGCAGCGTGGGCAGGGCGTTGCAGATGACCGGCACACCGGCGAGCGATGCCTCGATGGGGGTCGCGCCGAATCCTTCCATCTCGGAGGGGGTGACGAAGAGATCCGCATTGACATAGAGCCGGTCCATCTCCTCCTGTGAAAGGAGCGCATCATTGAGTTCTACGCGCTCCGTAAGGCCATGCTCCGCGATATAGGGGGCCAGCACGTTATCCCAGTAGGGCGTGCGCCTTCCCTTGAAAACGAGCCGGTGCGGGATGCGATCCTTGAGCAACTCGAAGGCCTTGATCAGCGTCAGCGGATTCTTGTGGTCCACCAGCGTATTGACATCCAGGATGTAGGGTGGGTTGACCGCTTCCCGCGAGGCGGGATTGGCATGCGACACGACGCTGACGTAGATGACTTCAACCGGCGTCTTGATCTTGCGCAGCTCCTTGATGGCCGCCGCGGCATTCTGTGAAATCGTGACAATCCGGCTCATCCGGTTGGCTGCGCGGAAGGCCCCGAAACGGAAACGCCAGCGCAGCAACGGATTCTTCTGGTCAAACAGCTTTGTGTCGTGGATCACCGCGATGCCGGGCACCTTGCCGCTGTAGAGCGTACGGTCGTAAAGATAGGGGGAAAGGAGTATGTCAATTTCCTCATTCTCAAGGATTTTATCCAGCCTCTTGCGGAAGAGCGGCCCGCGGGTGAAGGGGAGTTTGGGCAGATACGAAGTCTTGACGGGAAGGGTTTTGAAACCCGCAATGCGGTGGGCGAATCCCGCCTCGTAGCCAGCCTCCACCAGCAACAGAATCTCATCGGCCTGTCCGTTTTCCTTGAATCCCCGCAGGAGGCTGAAGGAGAACGTAGCGAGCCCGGTGGCGTACTCCTCGCGGATGTAGGTCAGGTCTACGGCTATCTTCATGCTGCAAAGATACCAGTTTCTTAGAAATTTAGTGTATATTTACGAGTTCTTACGGAATTGGAATGAATATCCTCTTTGTCACCGAAAATCAGGTCAGCCAACGCCTTGGCGGCACCGACCGGATTACGATTACCCTGGCGGAAGAATTCAGCCGGATGGGACACGCGTGCTATCTGGCTTATTGCCGGCCCGGCGAAGCGCCGGATCTGGAGGGTTTTCGGGAGACAGCCCTGCTGCAGGAGGGGGATGACGAGGCGAGGATCACCGCGCTGATCCAGGCGTGGAAGGTGGATATCGTAGTCTGCAACCTCGTGGGAATCCGCTATAAACGCAAGTATCTGCCGTTGCTGTTTGCCGCTACGAGAGGAACTTCTACCCGGGTTGTGGCCTGTTACCACGCCATGCCGGGAGAGGACCTGCTGGGCAACCGCATCGGCAACAGCCTCTACCGCATCCGGAAGGGTGGAAAGCTGGGACAGAACCTCAAGGATATCGCCCTGACGATTCTCGGCCCCAGCCTGGTTCAGAGGCTCTCGCGCAAGCGTATCCAGGACAAATACCGGCTGATGTACCGGAATTCCGACTCGCTGGTGCTCCATACCCCCGAGGCGTGCCGCGCCTTTGCGGAAATCGCCGGCCTGCGCTGCGACGCCCGTTTTGATTATGTTTACAGCGCCCTCACGTATGATACCTTCCTGGATGAGCGAGAACTCTCCGCCAAGAAGAAGGTGGCGCTGATCGTGGCCCGGTTGGATGAAAAGCCCAAGCGTATTTCGTTTGCGCTGCGCGCCTGGCGCCTGATTGAGGCGCAGCGCGATTGCAGCGACTGGCAGCTGAAGATTGTGGGGGGCGGCCCGGATGCCGGGTATTATCAGCGGATGGCCAAGCGCCTGAAACTCAAAAATGTATCTTTTGAGGGCCGGGTGCCGGACCTGACGGCCTACTACCGCGAGGCCTCGCTCTTCCTGCTGACCTCTTCCTATGAAGGTTGGGCGCTGACGCTCACCGAATCCCAGCAGTTCGGCGTGGTGCCGGTGGCGCTGGATTCCTATGTCTCGCTGCCCACCATCCTCACGAACCACGAGAACGGTGTTACGGTTCCCGACGGTGACCTGAAGGGGTATGTAGCTGCCTTGACGGCGCTGATGCGGGATCCTGCCGAGCGCGAGCGACTTGCCCGCAACGGCCTGGTCTCCTGCCGCCGGTTTACCCGCGAGAAGGTAGCTGAGCACTGGATTTCGCTCTTCGGCGCCCTCCGGGATCCCAAGATATCGCTTGTCATCTGTACCTACAACCGTGAGGAGTTTATCGGCCGGACGCTTGAAAAGATCGCGGCCTGCCATTTCCCTCCGGAGCGCTATGAAATCGTTGTGGTAGACAACAACAGCACCGATTCTACCTCCGAAATCTGCGCCGCCTTTGCCGCCGCGCATCCCGAGGTGAATTACCGATATGCGCTGGAAACCTCGCAGGGGCTTTCCTTTGCCCGCAACACGGGGATTTCCTTGGCGCAAGGGGACTATATTGTCTTTCTGGACGACGACTCTTTCGTGGCGCCGGATTACCTGGAGCGCCTCTCCGCACGTCTGGCAGCTTATCCCGATGCGGATGCCTTCGGCGGCCGGATCGATCCGCTCTTTGAATCGGGCACGGCGCCCCGCTGGCTCTGCAAGTGGACCCTCTCGTGGGTTTCCGCGATAGACCGTGGCGGGGAGGTGTCGCGCTTTAGCGGAAGTAAGTATCCGATTGGCGCCAACATGGGATTTAAAGCACAGCTGCTCAAAGAGATGCCGGGTTTCGACACCACCTTGGGCCGTACCGGCAAGAACCTGCTGGGCGGGGAGGAGAAGGAAATCTTCGGCCGCATCACGGCAGCGGGTGGGCAGATCTATTACTTTCCGGATGTCCGGGTGCAGCACGTGATTCCCGAGCGGCGCACGACGCGGGATTACATCGTCCGTTTTGCCCGCGGAATCGGCTACAGTGAGTTTGTCCGCTGCCGCAGAAAAGGTGCTGGAGCGCTTTTGAAACGTCGTTTTTCCGAACTGGTGAAGTGGGGCGCCACGCTCGTCCTGTGGGTGGGCTATCTTTTCCGAGGCCGTCCCGCCTGCGGCAACGCCCTGGTGCTTTTCCGCTGGAATGTCTCCCGCGGCCTGTTTTTTCATAAATCGTTGGAAGGATGATGAAAGGCCTGAGAATCAAGATTTTTTCGCGCTCCTTTGACCTGCGCCTCTATCGCCTGGCCGCCGGCCTTTGGGGTGGTGTGCAGTGCGAGGGGGCGGTCCGCCTGACTGACAAGAGTGCGGACGGCTATTTCTATGCGATGCTGCGCCATTCGGACTGTGACATCGCCATCAATATAGACGAAGATGCCTTTGTGGCCAATCCCGAGGCCGTCAACGACCTGGTGGAGCTGATGCTGAAGGAAGGCTATGCCAATATCGGTTGCGCGGATGCCGGCGAAGGGCTGCCCCGGAGCGGCAATCCCAAAGTAACGAATCCGTTCTTCAATATTCTGAACCTCAAACTGATACGGGAGAAGTTCAACCGCGCGGAACTGAAGCGTTACACGGAGGAATACGAACCTTATTATCCCTTCTTCCTCTGGCTGGCGGACCATTTCAAAACCCTCTATCTACCCGCCAAACTGCATGCGGACGGCATCTCCACGATGCTCTATGACCTGCAGGGCCGGCTCGTCTGCCAGCACTCCTGGTATGCCCGCTTCTATTCGATGCCGGGCTTTATGGTGCGCTGCATCCAGCGTGACCAGGGGCGGCAGAAGGCGCGCATCGATGCCCTGATACGCGAAACCTATGCTATGCGCGGCCTGAGCGTGCCCCGCTTTGGAGCAGGGGCGCGTCTGGCCTTTCTGGGCAACCGGATCCTGCGCTGGATCATCAAGATTCCGCAGCGCATCTCCCGCTGGCCGCACAAAATCAAACGTAAACTCAAGCGAAATCATGAAAAATAGATTTCTTGTAAAATATGGCGCCTACCTGGCTGCCGCCGTGGTTTTTGTCGTTCTGGCCTATGCCTACTGTTTCCCCGTGCTGCAGGGCAAGGTGATTTATGCGGGTGATAACGTCACGGCCGAGTCGGTGGTGCATGAAGGGGTCAGCTACACCGAGGCCACGGGCGACCACAGCTGGTGGACCGGCTCCATGTTCAGCGGAATGCCGGCTTTTCAGGTGGGTGGCGGACACTACGCTTCCGATTCCTGGCTGGCGCCCCTCAAGGCCTTTTTCCACCGCGGCCACTCCCATACGGCCTGGGTCTTCATCATTTACTTCCTCTGCTTCTTTGCCTTGCTCCGCTCCTTCGGGGTGGACAAGTGGCTCTGCCTGGTAGGGGCGGTGGTGATTGCCCTCTCGTCGTATTTCATCGTGGTGATTGCGGCGGGGCATAACGGAAAAACCTCCACCATTGCGCTCATCAGCGTGGTCTTTGCGGGATTCTACCTGATATTCAGAAAGAAATATGCGCTGGGCGTCATCTTCGCGCTGCTCTTTACAGCGCTGGGATTCAGCACACACCCCCAGATGGCCTACTATCTCTTCATGATGATGGGCGTCTGCTGGTTTGCTGAGCTTTACACCCATATCCGCGAGCGCCGGATGAAGGATTTTGCGGTGGCTACGCTGCTCTTTGCGGCTTCGGTGGGCCTGGGCATGGGAACCAGCTCCGCCAACGTCTTTGCCAATGCGGAATACGTCAAGGAGACGATGCGTGGCGGCCATTCCGACCTCACCAAGGCCGAGGATGCCGGCAACAAGACCTCCGGCCTAGACCTGGATTACGCGACCCAGTGGAGCTATGGAATCGACGAAACCATGACCCTGCTGATTCCGGGATTCAAGGGCGGCGCATCGGGTGTGGATGTCGGTACTGATTCCAAGCTCTACAAAACGCTGGTCAAAGGAGGTGTTCCGGCCCGCTCGGCGGCTGATTTCTGCCAGCAGACCCCGCTCTATTGGGGCGAGCAGCCCTTCACGGCGGGCAATGTCTACGTAGGAGCGATTGTATGTTTCCTCTTCCTGCTGGGTCTGCTGCTGGTGAGAGGTCCCTACAAATGGGCGCTGCTGGTGGCGACGCTCTTCTCCATCTTCCTGGCCTGGGGCCACAATTGGATGGGACTGACCGCCTTCTTCTTCAAATACTTCCCGCTGTATAACAAGTTCCGCGCAGTATCTTCCATCTTGATTGTGGCGGAAATTGCGATGCCGCTGCTGGGCTTCCTGGCCCTTAAACAGTTGATGGAGGGGACGATAGAACGCAAACAGGTGAAACGTGCCCTCTGGATTTCCGGTGGCGTGACGGCCGGTATCTGCCTCTTCTTCGCCCTCTTTGGCGGCCTGATTTACGACTTCACCTCCTCACAGGATGTTCGCTTTACCAGCCGGATTCCCGACTGGATCTACTCCGCGATTCTGGACCAGCGCGCCTCGCTCTTCCGTGCGGACTGCCTTCGCTCATTTGGCCTGATTGCCGCCGCCTTTGTGCTGCTCTGGATCTTTGTAGAAGGGAAGATGCGCAAGGGCTGGCTGATTGCGCTCCTCGGCGTGCTGATGGTGGCTGACCTCTGGGCAGTGGACAAACGCTACCTGAACGACAGCAACTTCATGCCCTCTTATCTGGAGCGCCGCGCCTTTGCGATGCAGCCCTGGGAGCAGGCCATCCTGGCCGATCCGGATCCCCATTTCCGTGTCTATAACGTCTCGGGCGGCGATCCGTTCAGCGATGCCCGCACCTCATACCGGCTCAAGTCGCTCGGCGGTTACAGCGCCGCCAAACTACGCCGCTACCAGGACCTGATCGACGTCTACCTCTCTAAGGGTAACTTGAACGTTATCAGCATGTTGAATGCCAAATACATCGTGGTTCCCGACGAGAACGGCCAACCGCAGCCCCAGCTCAACCCGGGTGCGATGGGAAATGCCTGGTTTGTGAGCGAACTGATTCCCGCTGCATCGGCCGACGAGGAGATGGCCCTCCTGGGTGAAATCGATCTTCGGAACGTGGCCGTGGTGGATCAATCCTTTGCGGAGGCTGTCACCAACTGGAGCCCCGGCATTCCCGAGGAGGCCTCCATCCGGCTTGAGAAATATACTCCGCGCTACCTGGATTACCGCAGTCACGCTTCGGCGCCCGGTACGGTGGTTTTCTCCGAAATCTACTATCCCTATGGCTGGAAGGTGACCATCGACGGTGTTCCGGCTGAGCACTTCCGTGCCGACTATACGCTCCGTGCCCTGCATATCCCTGCCGGTGATCACGCCATCCATTTTGAATTCGCCCCTGACAGCGTCCGGAAAGGCGATACGCTGGCCATTGTCTGCATTCTCGCGATGTACCTTATCATATTGGGACTCATTGGAATAAACGTTTATAAACGTATAAAAACGGCTAAAAAGACCGCCTGATGCTCGATTCGCTGCTTGTTTCCCTGCTGCTCCTGGGAGGAATCGGTTCCTCCGGGGGTATCCCTTTTTGGGCGCACACGAACACGAGCGGCCTGATGCCGAAGGGCAGTGGCGGACTCGTCTGTGCGCAGGTAGCCACCGGTTATCAGACGGCTGGTCCGCTGCAGTGGCGGGCCGGCACCACGCTGGCAGCCCGGGCGGCGGCAGGCGAGGGGGCCGGTGCCCAGGTGAACGAGGCCTACGCCGGCCTCAAGTGGGAGGTTCTCTCGCTGGATCTCGGCATGAAACAGCGTACGACAGACTTCCTGGCGCCGGGAAACCTCGGTTCGCTTTCGGCCACCGGCGGCCACATGGCGTGGAGCGGAAATGCCCGCCCGATGCCCGGCTATACGATTGAACTCCAGCCGAGTCCGGGTCCCTTCACGAGAAAGGTTTTCTGGCTGGAAGGGGCTTATGGCGACTATCGGACCCTTGACGAAAGGTATGTCCAGAATGCCCTGATGCACCGCATGCAGTTCAACTTTGTTTTCAAGATCGGCACGCGGCTGACCTTCCGGCTCGGGCTGGATCACTATGCCCTCTGGGGCGGTACCAGCAGTGACCCGACCGTGGGCAAGCAGCCTGTCTCGCTGGCGGACTATTTCCGGATTATTACCGGCCGCAGCGCCACCAGCGCCAATCCCGCGCAGGACCAGGTCTACGTGCAGGGCAACCACCTAGGCAGCGAGCTCTGGCGGTGGGACTGGAAGGGGGATGGCTGGAGCATTGTGTTTCAGCACGATATCCCGTACGAGGACGGGTCCGGCATGGGCTTCCAGAACTTCCCGGACGGGGTGAATACCCTCTGGTTCGGCTGGGACGACAAGGATCGCTGGATCTCGGATATCCTCTATGAATACCACCACACGATGAGTCAGTCCGGCCCCGTGCACGACGCCATCGTGGGCTACGACTACAAGATTATCGGCGGCCGCGACAATTACTTCAATCACGCGGTCTACAAGTCCGGATGGACCCATTTCGGCCGCACGATCGGCAATCCGCTGCTCTATCCGGACAGCACTGCGCCCGGCATCCGCTCCAACCGGATGAAAGCGCACCATTTTGCGCTCTCTGGCAAGCTGTTCCGCCAGGCGCCCTATAAACTGATGCTGACCTACAGCTGCAACTACGGCACCTACGATGCGCCGCTGCACGAGGATGAATCGGGCGATCCCCAGTTCTCCGGAGCTTTCCAAGGGGAGATCCCGGGCCTCTTCCGCCTCCGGAATCTGCAGCTGACTTATGGACTTTACGGCGATTTCGGAGCGGTTCGTCCCCACTGCGTGGGGGCGACCGTGGGTTTGCGTTTCAATTTTTATTATTAAATTAGCGGTTCATAACCAACCAAGGAGAGTATGAAAAAGTTCCTGATTGCCGGTTTAGCGATGCTCCTGACGGCCTTTTCCGTCTCGGCACAGTCCGCTGCAGAGATTGCGGCGGCCAAATCGCTGGCCAGAACCTACGGTTATTCGAACGATGAAATCAACGCCGTTCTCAATCACGATATTGCCGGCCGGGTCTCCGGCCCCGCCCAGTCCCGTCAGGTCCTGACGCAGACCACGATTCCCAACCAGGCCCTTCCCGGGCAGGTGATTGCCGGCACGGAGTACCCCATTGAGGTGGCTCCGCTCGATTCGCTGGCTCCACTGTCGCGTATTTTTGGACATAACTTCTTTATTTCCAAAGGCCTTTCGCTGATTCCGAGCATTACCGCTCCCGTCCCGGCCAGCTATGTGCTGGGGCCTGGCGACAATGTCTCCCTCAGTGTCTGGGGTTCCGCCAATGCGGAAGACGACTACAAAATCGGCAGCGACGGTTCCATCCGCATTGAAGGGGTGGGCCCGATAGCCCTGGCAGGTATGACGGTGGAAGAGGCTGAGAGCCTGCTGAAAAGCCGTCTCTCTTCCGTTTACGGCGGTCTGCGCAGCGGCGCTTCGTCGCTGAAGATTACCGTTGGCAAGATCCGCGGCATCTCGGTGTATGTGCTGGGATCCGTCCTGACGCCGGGTATCTACACGTTGCCTTCACTCTCCTCCATCGCTACGGCTATTTACATGGCCGGCGGTATCAAGAACAACGGTTCCGTCCGTAACATCCATATCTACCGTGCCGGCGAGGAGATCGGCCTTTTCGACCTCTACGCCTTCATTTTCGACGGTAAAGGGTGTGAGGGACTGATGCTCCAGGAGGGGGATATCGTATCGGTCGGCGAGATGGAGAATATCGTGGCCGTGGGCGGTGCCGTCCGTTCCCCGATGCAGTTCGAGCTGCGCGAAGGGGAGACGCTGGAGCAGTTGATCCGCTACGCCGGTGGCTTTGCTTCCACCGCGCGTCGCGACCTGATTCACGTGGACCGTCAGGTCTCTGCCGTAGGTACCACCTACGACGTGAAGGCCGAGGACTATCCCTCCTTTGCGTTGATGGCCGGCGACAGCATTTACGTGAACTCGCTGATTGCCAAACTGGACAATCGCGTTACGATAGAGGGTTCGGTCCGTCATCCCGGTCCGTACGCCATCTCTGAATCGATGAAGACCCTCAGCCAGTTGATTGAAGCGGCCGGCGGATTGCAGGAGGGTACCTATATGACCCGCGGCTATATCAACCGTGCAGATGCCGAAATGAAGCCTACGAGCGTTTCCTTCGACCTTTCCGACATTCTCTCCGGCCGGATGGACATCGACCTGATCCGCGACGACAGCGTGCGCATTTACTCCGTGATGGAGCTGCAGGACAGCACCTCCGTGAGTATCTCCGGCAACGTGATGGCGGCCGGCTCCTTCGAGTACCGCGAAGGTATGACGGTGGGCGACCTGATTCTGCTTTCGGGCGGTCTGAAGTACGCTTCCGACATGTCCAAAGTAGAGGTGGCCTCCCGCGGTCTGGATGAGCTGGGCAAGGTGGTTCAGCTCGATATCGCAGCGGATTCCAAACTGCTGGATACGCCGCTGAAGCCCTTTGACAAGGTCTTTATCCGTCCACTCGAGAACTTCCGGACCATCAAGTCCATCGAGGTGAAGGGCGAGGTGAAATACCCCGGTTTCTATGCGGTTGAGAGCAATTCGGTGCGCATTTCACAGATATTGGAACGCTGCGGTGGCTTTACCGATGATGCCTATGTCAAGGGAGCCAAACTCCGTCGCCAGATGACGGAATACGAGATCGAGCGTTCCCAGCTGGCTCAGGATGTGGCTGAACGCCAGAAACTTTCTGCAGAAGACTCCATTACGCTGGCCAAGGTGAAGGAGAAGAAAGAGAAGGTAGAAAAGGACGGTGAGAATAATGAAGATACCGCGGAGAAGAAAGAAGAGATTCCGACCTACTACGTCGCGATCGACCTGGCCAAGGCCATGAAGAATCCCAACTCCGACGCCGACCTGATCCTTTGCGACGGTGACGTCCTGGAGGTTCCTCAGTTGAACAATACGGTGAAGATCTCGGGCGGCGTCTATCTGCCGAATACCGTGACCTATAATCCCTCCAACAGTTGGCGCGACTATGTGAATTCGGCCGGCGGTTTCGTGAAGGGTGCGCGCAAACGGAAAGTGTATGCCATCTACCAGGACGGCTCTTCGGCTGTGCGGGGCAGCTCGCATTTCCGGATGGAGCCCGGTATGGAGATCGTGGTTCCGGTGGATACCACCGAACGCCGCGGCATGGGCATTGCCGAGGCCGCTTCAATTGCATCGGCAACCAGTTCGCTGATTTACATGGCAGCCCTGATTATCAACCTGTTTAAGAACTAGTTATGAGCAAGCAGACCTCTCCGGAAGAGATTGATATCAATCTGGTGGATTCGTTTTCGACCCTCTGGCGTCGCCGCGGTCGCATTCTCCTCATTACCGGCATTTTCTTCCTGCTGGGTATCTTCGTGGCCATCTTTGCCCCGGAGCGTTTCCGTTCGCAGTGCGTGTTCGTGCCGCAGGTCAGCCAGGGACTCAGCAGCCGCTACGCTTCGCTCGCCTCGCTGGCCGGCATCTCGCTGGATCTGGCCAACGTCAACGACGGGCAGATCAATCCGCGTGTCTATCCCTTCATCCTGAAGCATTCCGGCTTCCAGAAGGAGCTGATGTACACGGAGATTCACTTCGCCAAGGCGGAGCAGCCCATTACCCTTTACGACTACTTCACGAACGACTCGATAGACTTGAACAGCGC
>JAFSWO010000012.1 GCA_017450165.1 Bacteroidales bacterium
AATGGCAGGTCAAACACCGGATCGAGACGCTGGATGAGCTGAAGAAATACGTGAAGCTCACGCCGGAAGAGGAGGAGGGTGTGAAAAAGTGCCTCTCCACGCTCCGCATGGCGATCACTCCGTATTATATCTCGCTCATCGACCCGAATGATCCGTATGATCCGGTACGCCGACAGTGTATTCCTACGGCAGCTGAGACCCACCAGGCAGCGGCCGACCTGCTCGACCCGCTGCACGAAGATGAGGACAGCCCCACTCCGGGCCTGACGCACCGCTATCCGGACCGCGTCCTGCTGCTCATTACGGATATGTGCTCGATGTACTGCCGCCACTGCACCCGCCGCCGTTTTGCCGGTCAAAAAGACGACGAAAGCCCGCGCGAGCGCATTGAGAAGGCGATCGAGTATATCCACAATACCCCGGAGGTCCGCGACGTGCTCCTCTCGGGCGGCGATGCCCTGATGGTGAGCGACGCCTGGCTGGAGGAGATTATCCGCCGCCTGCGCGAGATTCCTCACGTGGAGATCATCCGAATCGGCACCCGCACGCCGGTAGTCTGTCCGCAGCGCATTACGCCGGAACTCTGCAACATGCTCAAGAAGTATCACCCCATCTGGCTCAATACCCACTTCAACCATCCGAACGAAGTGACCGAAGAGTCGGCTGCCGCTTGCGCGCGCCTGGCCGACGCCGGTATTCCGCTGGGCAACCAGAGCGTGCTGCTGCGCGGTGTGAACGACTGTGTCCATGTCATGAAGAAGCTGGTCCACGAACTGGTGAAGATGCGCGTGCGTCCGTACTACATCTACCAGTGCGACCTTTCCATGGGCCTGGAGCACTTCCGCACGCCGGTCAGCAAGGGTATCGAGATTATCGAGGCACTTCGCGGCCACACCTCCGGCTATGCTGTTCCCACCTTCGTGGTGGATGCGCCGGGCGGTGGCGGAAAGACGCCGGTGATGCCGCAGTATGTGATTTCCCAGGCACCGGGCAAGGTGGTTCTCCGCAACTTCGAGGGCGTGATTACGACCTACACCGAACCGGCTGAATACCACCAGGATTGCCATTGCCCCGAGTGCACCAAGAGGCTCGAAGGCGTGGCCGGCCTGTTGGAAGGTCAGGGAATGGCCATTGAACCGGCCGTCCTGCAGCGTAAGGAGCGCAGCAAGAAACGCGCGAAGTAATGCCGTTTGTAGGAGAGATACTCAAGCACCGCAGCGTGTCGATCGTCGGACTGGCCAAGAATGCCGGCAAGACGGAGTGTCTCAACTACATTCTCAAGAGGTTGCCGCTCGACTATTTCAACGTAGCGGTAACTTCCATCGGGATTGACGGGGAGACCACCGACCAGGTAACGGGAACCGCCAAACCCGAGATTACAGTTCGAGAGGGGATGTACTTCGCTACGAGCGAGAGCCATTTCCGCCAGAAGCGTCCCCTCGCGGAACTGTACGATGTGGGGGAGGAAGAGACGGCCCTGGGCAGGGTCGTGACGGCCAAAGCCCTGCAGGAAGGGAAAGTGCTGCTGAGCGGCCCTTCCAGTGCTGCGGCCTTGAAGCGATGGATGCGTTCATTGAAAGATTTCGGGATAGACCTGATCCTGGTTGACGGTGCGCTCTCCCGCCTGAGCACGGCATCGCCCGCGGTCAGCGAAGCGATGGTGCTCTCGACCGGCGCCGCCTATTCGGCGAACATCCGGGAACTGGTGAACAAGACGGCCTTTGTCGTGGAGTTGATCCGGCTGCCGCTCTATGCGGGACCGGAACCGGATCTTCGGCTCTCCTCCTTCTCCTCGCTGGATGCCGGGGCGCTGAAGGGGAACCGGATCATCGAGGTGGAAGGTGCGCTGACCGACCGGTTGTTGCAACTGGTCAAGAATGCGCTGGGAGAAGGGGAGATTGAGCTGGTGGTGGGTGACTTCACCAAAGTGTTCTGCTCGCAGGAACTCTATCGCGCCTTTGTGCGGCGCGGCGGCCGGCTGTCGGTCCGGATGAAGAGCGAGCTGCTGGCGGTCTGCGTCAATCCGGTGGCTCCTAACGGCATCGTGCTGGATTCCGACACGCTCTGCCGCGAGCTTTCCGAGCGGATTGGTCTGCCCGTATATGATATTGTGAAAAACGAATATGAAGTTTAGAGAAATCGTTGACAGCCCTTGTGGCATCCGCTACCTGTTCGACTCCCTGGAGTTGCAGAGCGGCTATGCCCGAAAAGTGCTGCTGGACAGGGAGATAATGGTTGATTCGGACCAGATTGAGAAGGCTTGCGCTTCGCTGCGCAAGTATTTCGAGTTGGTCAAGACCAACCGTCGTCTGGTGGAGGAGATGCGCTTCCGTCTGCAGGGGCTTCGCGATATCTCGGGTACCCTCGCCTCGCTCGCGGGCGGCGCCGTGCTGGATGAAATCGAGTTTTTCGAGATCAAGCACCTGTCCATGCTCGCCGAATCGCTGTCGATGGGTACCGATATGGATACCGTCATCGGCATTCTGGATCCGGACGGCATGAAGATCGGCACGTTCTACCTCTACGATTCCTATTCGGTGGAGTTGCGCCGGCTGCGCGATGCCGTGGAGCAGAATCCGGACGATGCACAATTGCAGGAAGCGTTGGAGAACGAGGAAGACCGGCTGAAGAAGATGCTCAGCGATATGCTCCGTCCGCATGCCGCCTCGCTGCAGCAGGTGCTTCAGGCCATGGCGGAACTCGACATTGCGCTGGCTCAGGCCATTCAGATGAATATCGAGGGGCTGGTGCTTCCCGCTTCCGGCGACTCGACGGAGATCACCGGCATGTTCCATCCCGGTGTCCGGGCGGTGCTCCGGAACAAGAACCTTGAATTCCAGAGCGTGGATTTCACCTTCCGGCGCGGGGTTCCCGCTACGGTCATCGGCGCCAATATGGGCGGTAAGACCGTGGCCCTCAAGACCCTCTGTATGCTGCAGTATCTCTATCAGTTCGGGTTCGCCCTGCCGGTAGAGTCGGCTGTGATGACGCCTTTCGACGAGATCCGTTTCTGTATCGGCGACGAGCAGGATGAAAAGACGGGACTCTCCTCTTTTGCAGCTGAGATGCAGCGGATTGACCGCGCACTGTCGGTGGTGGAAGAGGGTGGCCGTGTCCTGCTGCTGATCGATGAACCGGCCCGGACGACCAACCCGCTGGAGGGTACGGCGCTCGTTGCCGCGCTCTTGCAGCGACTTTCGGACAAGTCCAATTTGGCGCTGATCCTGACCACGCACTATACCGTGGAACACGCGGGAGAGTGCTGGCGGGTGCAGGGGCTGCTTCCAGGCACGAAAGGACGAAAAATGGATTATCGGCTCGTCCCTGCGGCGAGCCACGAAGTGCCGCACGAGGCACTCAACATCGCACGCGAACTGGGTATCGACGGGCGATGGATTGATTTGGCAGAAACTATAATGAAAAAACAATATGAATAAAAGCAAACTTGGACTGGACCAGGGCAAGGTAGACCGTGCGCGACAACTGGCACGGACGATTGCAGAGGATGTGCAGTCCTTCGCGGACGGTTATACGACCGTGGCGGTGGAGCGAACCATCTGCCGTCTGCTGGGCATTGACGGCGTGGATGAGAACCAGGTTCCGCTGCCCAACGTGGTGGTGGATTCCCTCAAGGCCGCCGGTGTGCTGGGGCAGGGCGTGATGTTCTATGTGGGAAACGCGATGGTTGCCACGGGCAAAACGCCCCAGGAGATTGCGGAGGCTGTCGCAGCGGGGAAACTGGATCTGACAAAGATCGGTTTCACTGACCGCAAGAAGATCGATGCCGTCCTGGATCCCGTCATCAAAGGATCGGTTGAGCGGATCCGCCGTCGCCGGGCCCGTCGCGAAGAGTATCTCAAGACTCTCGGTGAAGGCCCGAAACCTTACCTCTATATCATTGTTGCAACCGGGAACATTTACGAAGACGTCGTGCAGGCTGAAGCCGGTGCCCGTCAGGGTGCCGATGTGATTGCGGTGATCCGCACCACGGGTCAGTCGCTGCTCGATTATGTGCCTTACGGCGCAACGACAGAGGGTTTTGGCGGCACCTACGCCACACAGGAGAACTTCCGCATCATGCGCGCCGCGCTTGACAAAGTGGGCGAGGAGGTCGGTCGCTACATCCGCCTCTGCAACTATTGCTCGGGCCTTTGCATGCCGGAGATTGCCATCATGGGCGCCTTCGAGGGACTGGACGTGATGCTGAACGATGCCCTCTACGGCATCCTCTTCCGCGACATCAACATGCAGCGTACGCTGATTGACCAATACTTCTCGCGCGTGATCCACGGTTTCGCCGGCGTGATCATCAATACGGGCGAGGACAACTACCTGACCACGGCCGATGCCGTAGAGGCGGCCCACACGGTGCTCGCTTCCGACATCATCAACGAGCAGCTGGCCCTGCTGGCCGGCCTGCCCGAAGAGCAGATGGGTCTGGGGCATGCTTTCGAGATGGACCCGAGGCTGACCAACGGTTTCCTCTACGAGCTGGCGCAGGCGCAGATGAC
>JAFSWO010000098.1 GCA_017450165.1 Bacteroidales bacterium
CCTTCTCCATCTACGCCGACGAATCGGGTCCCGTCAAAGAGGTTGTCGCGCTGATGAATATCGCCAAGCGCAACCGCTACAAAGTCATCATGGCGACCTCGCCGGAATAGTCCGGCGGCCGCTCAAAGAGCTCCGGAATGAAGCCAACCAACAAGCCCGTCATTTTCGGCGTCGCGCTCACCGTGCTCTTCCACGGCGGGCTGGCCTTCTATACGGTCCATTCCGGGCTCAAATACATTTATCCCCCGCCGGAGGAGAAGGCCATCACCATGGAGTTCCCGCCGGAGGAGGAGTTGAAACCCATCGAGGTGGGCTCCTCGGAAGAGTTGCGCAGTCCGGAGCCGGAACCGGAACTCCCGGAAAACCCCGTCAAAAAGGCGGAAGCCCCGGTCAAGGTGGAGGAGCCCAAACCGAATGAAGCGGTAGAGGCCACACCCGGGCCGGATGGCGATGTGGAGACGCCCGAGGTGGTCAAGCCCAAGGAGATCAACCGCCGCGCCCTCTTCTCTGCGACGGACAACCGCAAGAAAGACACACTGGCGCCGCAGGTGGCCCGTGATGCCTCCGACGAGATGAGTGAAGGCCACAGCCATGGTCTCACTCCGAACGGTCCCACGGACGGAGCCCCGCACGCCCAACTCTACGGCCGGGACCCGGTGGGCAGCCTTCCCCTGCCCTCCTACGACGTGCAGGACCGCGGTATGATTACCGTCTTCATCTGGGTCAACCACGAAGGCAAGGTGGAGCGCGCGGAGATTGACGTGCAGCACACCAACATCAGCAGCGCCATATTGCGCGAGAATACCCGCCAGGCGGCCTTGAAGGCCCGCTTCAGCGCCGTCTCCGCCGGCTCGGAACTCCAGAAGGGTTCCATCACCTATATTTTCAAGTTGAAATAGTTTCCTAAACCGCTGCCAGCGCGGCGAAGAGTTCTTCGAGCGTGCTGCAGAAGGTAATCAGGTTGCGGTCAATAAAGCCGCCCTCCTGCATGCGGGCAATCTGCCCGAAAAGGGGATCGTAGTAGCCGTTCAAGTTAAAGACGAAGAGGGGCTTGCCGCCGTTGAAACGGAGTTTGGAGTTGGCGGCGTAACAGAAGAGTTCATCCAGCGTGCCCCAGCTGCCGGGAAGGGCGATGCAGGCATCGCTCAGGGTCTCCATCAGCCGCTTGCGCTCGGGCAGGTCCACCACATAGAAAACCTCGGTCAGATCTTCGCGCAGCAAGTTGCCCTTGCGGTGCCAGGTATCCTCCGGATAGCCGTTGAAACCACGCGGGAAGACGCCATAGGCGATGCCTTTCTCCGAGAGGCAACCGTCGGCCAGGGCCTTCATGGTGCCCACGTTGGAGCCGCCATAAACCAGTCGGTAGCCCGCCCTGGCCAGCCGTGCTCCCAGCGCGAAAGCGTTCTCGCAAAATGAGACATCAGCGCCGGGATGCGAGCCCAGATAGACAGAAATGGCGGGACGGAAAGCGGCGCGCTCAGCCCGATAAATCTCCTCCAGATGGTGGATATCCCTCTCGAAATCGTTCTGCCAGGGGACATAGGTCCGGTGAGCGGTCTCACGGTAGTGCGGCTCACGCGCGGCGAGCATCGCCAGGATTTCTTCTGCCGAGCGTCCGCGGGAGAGCGGACGGGGCTCTTCTTCCAACCACTGGAGCAGTTGGGCCTCAGGTGTCTGCAGCCAGATGACACGACACTTGGCGTGCACCAGAAGACGGTTCTCGGGAGAGAGCAGCGTGCCGCCGCCCAGGGCCAGGATGGCGTCGCGTTCGCGGTAGAGCACTGCGCAGAGAGCATCGCGCTCCGACATGCGGAAGGATGCTTCACCCTGTTTATCAAGGATTTCGCTGACGGCCAGGCCCGTGCGGCGGGTGATCTCTTCGTCCAAATCAACGAAAGGAATGCCCAGCCGCTCGGCGACCGCTCTGCCCAGGGTGGTCTTGCCGCAAGCCATGAAACCGCACAGCGCGAGAATCATCGTCTTAGAAAAGTGTGGGTTCGTAGGGATCGCCCTGCGGGAGCGGCGCAATGGTCGGTTCCTCGGGGGCCGGCTCTTCCGGAGCCTCAGGAGCCTCAACGGGCTCCTCCGGCAGATACTTCTCGAGCGGCTCGATGAATTCGGCCTTGCTCACGTCGGTGTTGCCCACGCGGCGGCCCTTGGCCCGCCAGCCCTTCTTCTCTACGAATTCGTCCACGTCAATCGCCTCGGGAGCGCGCTTGGACTTCGCCTTGTAGGTAACCTTGATCTGCGGGAAGTCGTCGTCGCTCAAGGCAATGAACTTGGAACCGGGCTCCTCGGCAATGAAACTCACCGGGGTGACCGAATTGTTCAGTTCAAAGGAGAAGCGTTTGACATAGAAGAGTTTGACAGAACCATCGTAGTAGAGGGCCGTGAAGACCTTTTCGGGATCGAATTTCTCAATCCGGTCTATCTCGCCCTGGTAGCGGTTGGTCAGGTCGTAGGAGGTCAGGTAGTAGGAACCGTTCTTGCAGGTGACCAGGATGCGATCGTCCTGCAGGAACTCGCCCAGGTAGATACCGGAACCCGACTCGTTGAGCCGGTTGACGTCGGTATCAAACCAGATATCCTTGCCGCCCAGCGTGGATACACCCTTGGTTTTGAGGGTTATGCGCTGGATGGTATTTTTCTTGGTAACGAGGTTGCCCATGGAGGCGCGGCCCTTGATGGCCAGCTGCGCAAAGTCGAAGTCTTCGGAGAGTTTCTTCAGCTTCGGTTTGGGACGGTAGGCGATGTGCACGGTCTCCGCCTCACCGTTGGAGTTGGCGGTAAACCAGACGGCGTAGGAATCTGCCGTTCCGCGGGTGAAATCATACTCCTTGTCACGCGTAATACCGGTGATGGAGAAACGCTTCGCGTAGTACGGGCCCTGCCGGCCGTCACGGTAAATCACGTTATAGACGGTGCGTTCATCCTTGCGGTTGAAGACGGCGGCGTGAATGATGTCGCGACCCACGAAGAGTTTGTCTTTCACCTTGGTCACCAGATACTTACCGTTCTTCATGAAGACAATGATCTCGGCGATGTCGGAACAGTCGCAGAGGTATTCCGCGTTCTCGATCTTCTTCTGGTCGATTCCGATAAAACCGTCCGCCTTGTTGGCGTAGAGTTTGGCGTTGGCCGCCACGGCCTTCTCCGCCTGGATCTGCTCGAACGGAGTAATTTCCGTGCGGCGCGGAAAGGCGGCACCGTATTTCTTCTTGATTGCCTGGAAGTAACGGACCGTAAAGTCCGTCAGGTGCTCCAGGTTGTTGCGCACCTCGTCAATGTTGTATTCGATGCCCTGAATCTTCTCTTCAGCGGCCTTGATATCAAAGCGGGAGATCTTACGGACCGGCTTGTCCACCAGGCGCAGGATATCATCGGAGGTGATTTCGCGCTTCAGCAGGTTCTGATACTGCTTCATGCCCGCCTCAACGTCGGCGAGCTGCTCCTC
>JAFSWO010000002.1 GCA_017450165.1 Bacteroidales bacterium
CCACCGCTTCATGGAAGGACTGCGTGAGTTCTTCCACCGTCTTGCCTTCGTAGCTGACAAGGCCGTCTATGCCGAGGATCTCGCCAAAGAGAACCCCGTCATCTTCACTGTAATCGATTGAGCCTATGTACCCTTTGTATTTAAGCGTTTTCATCGTCTTTCTTAATCAGTTCATCGAACGTGAAGTCCGATGGAACCTTCCTGAATCGCTCTATCAATTTGTCTTTTGTACTCATGTGCAAATGTAACTAATTTTTAGTTGCAAACCAAGAATAGCATGAAAAGTTACCTCAAATTCCTCTCCCGCAACAAGTTGTACACCGTCATAGAGGCGGTGGGGCTGATTGTGAGCCTGGCGTTCGTGATTCTGATCGGCACCTCGATCCGGGATCAGCTCGGTATCGTGAAGAGCGTGCACGGGCACGAGCGGCTGTACTTGGCCGGTCCAAATGGGACTGGCGGGGAGTACAGCGTCCAGGAGGCACTTGCCTCGATCCCGCAGATTGAGCAGATGGCCGCTTTCACGGTTCTCCAGGGGATGCTGCAGATTGGCGGTGACAATCGGAACGTAAGCTTCGGTCTGATGGATCCAGCCTTGCTTCAGCTGATTCCGCTGGCGGTGGAGGGCGGAGCGGCCGATCCTTTTGCCGGCGGTGAGGGACTCGCCATCACGGCATCGGCCGCCCGCCACTTCTTCCCGGACCGCGACCCGGTAGGTCAGACGGTGGGGTATCTGGAGGGGGCCGGCAGCACGCCAGTGCCGGCCACGATCACGGCCGTACTGGAGGATCCCTCCTACACGATCTTGGGGGATTTCGATTTCGCGGTCAGCCTGCAGTCCCGCCTGAGCCCGCTTGCGACTGAGGTGCGCGAGTCGGACCTGTGGAACCGGGGCTTTGGCATGACCGCCCTGCTGTTCGCCCGCTTGTATCCGGGAGCCGAGGCGGATGACGCTGAGATGTGCAAGCTGATTGCAGAAGAGACGGCCCTGAACCGTAGCGATTTGGACGCGCCGATGCTCATCCCTTATGATGAAGTCTATCTGTCCGGGCAGGGTTATGCCGCCCTTCGCCAAGGTAAGAAGGTATATCTGTCTGTGCTGGTGGCACTTGTCATACTTCTGTTAATCTCTGCATTGCTGAGCTATGTCAACCTGAGCTTGGCCGTAACGGGAGACCGTGCCAAGGAGATGGCTACGCGCCGGCTGGTCGGCGAGGACCGTGGCAAGGTCCTGCGTCGCGTCCTGGGAGAGTCGCTCGTCTTTACACTGGCCTGCTATGTGCTTGCCATCGTGCTGGCGGCTTGGATTGCGCCCGGGTTGGACAGTATCCGGCCCACGGGGCTGAACGTGCCGTTCCACCTGCGGTTGGACGGTGGCTTCTGGCTGCTCTCGGCCGGCCTGGTGCTGCTGTTGGGCCTGCTCTCCGGCTTAGCTCCGGCTGTCGCCTGCGCTTCCTACCGCCCGTTGGATGTGGTGTCCGGCAAGATCCGACGGAAGCGCAAGATGGTTTTCGGCAATCTTTGCATCGTCCTGCAGGGCGTGCTGGCCGTAGTTCTGATTGTGATGGCCATTACAATGGATCGCCAGTTGCGTTTCATACTGAAAGCGGACCTGGGGGCGGACCTCCAGGAGAATCTGTATTATTTCTCATCACCGGTCGTGATGGGTGGTGACGCGATGCTGCCGCTCGCACGCCAGATCAGCTCCTCGCCACTGGTGGAGGAAATCGGGTACACTTCAGGTTATCCGACTTTTATTCAGTTGATAACCACCGGTAAACACGAAGACTTGCTAAAGATCAGTTGTGATGCGGTCGCTTTTGAAATGCTGGGCTTCCGCGTGGCAGAAAGATTCGCGCAGGTGGAAGGTTCCGTGATGCTTTCTCGGTCGGCCGCCAATGCCCATGGCATCACGCGGGAGAACGCTTCTCCTGCAGCGGTTTATTGGGGCTATGAGAACAACCCGGAGGATTACCCTTCGGTGGTCGGAGGGATTGTGGAGGATTTCCGGACCGAGCCGGTCAACAGCTCGCGACATCGGGAAGGGGTTCCGATTGTCGAAGTCAGCTCGGCAGGGGTCCCGCCGAAATACATCGGTGCATTCTTGATCCGGACGGGCCCGGACCACCGCGCCTTCGAGGAGTGGTTCCGCCCGATGGTGAATGCATGGCACAAGGAGGAAACCGGCATGTCGGATGTGTTCAATCTCAAGAGGGCGCATAATGGCTATATCGAAGACCTGATCGCCGCCGACCATGAAGACATGCGGCGCTATGTGCGCCTCGTGGAGGTTTTCTGCCTGATCTCGGTCCTGCTGGCGCTGCTGGCGCTTGTGGCGATGAGCTCCCACTATGCTGACGCCAATGCCAAGAGTATAGCAATCCGGAAGGTCTTCGGCGGCACGATCGGGACGGAAACTCGCAGGGGAGTATGGACCTATATGCTTTGGATAGGAATCTCGCTGTTGATCGCCATCCCGTTGGCCGTGCTGGTTTGCGAACGCTTCCTGCAGAACTATGCCGAGCACATTACGGGTTATTGGTGGATCTTCGTCGCTGCCGCCCTGTTGACCATCCTGCTATCGCTCGCCTCCGTCCTCTGGCAA
>JAFSWO010000099.1 GCA_017450165.1 Bacteroidales bacterium
CCTGCGGAGTCACCCTCCACGAGGAAGAGCTCGCAGTTCTCCGGATTGTTGTCCGCGCAGTCGGCCAGTTTGCCGGGGAGTCCGCTGCCGGACATCACGGTCTTGCGCTGCACCAGTTCGCGTGCCTTGCGGGCTGCCTGGCGAGCCTGTGCGGCGAGAATGACCTTATCAATGATGATCTTGGCGTCCTTCGGGTTCTCCTCCAGATACTGCTCAAGCACCTGGCTTACGGCCTGCTGAACGGCGCTGCGGACCTCGGGGTTGCCGAGCTTGGTCTTGGTCTGGCCTTCGAATTGCGGTTCAGCCACCTTGACGGAGATGACGGCGGTCAGACCTTCGCGGAAGTCTTCCGGGCTGATCTCCACCTTGGCCTTGGCCAGGAAACCGTTCTTCTCCGCATAGGATTTGAGCGTGGTGGTAAGGCCGGCGCGGAAACCAATCAGGTGGGTACCACCCTCGATGGTGTTGATATTCTTGACATACGAGTGGATGTTCTCGTTGAAGTCCGTGTTGTACTGCATGGCCATCTCGATAGGAATGGTCTTGCTGGTCTCCAGGTAGATGGGCTGCTCGGTGAGGCGGTGGCGGTTGCTGTCGAGGTATTCGACGAACTCCTGAAGGCCTTTCTCCGAATAAAACACATCTTCCGGCTTGACCGTATGCTCGATACCGTCTTCATCGTAAACCACCTTGTCTTCCCGACGCAGGTCACGCAGGGTCAGGCGGATCCCCTTGTTGAGGTATGCCAGTTCGCGGAGACGGTTGGCGAGGGTTTCGTAGTTGTAGATACGGTTGGTGGCGGTGAAGATATCCGGATCCGGATGGAACGAAATGATGGTACCCGAATCATGTGCTTCCCCCACGACCTTGACGTCGTAGAGCGGCTTGCCCTTGGAGTACTCCTGCACGAAGATCTTGCCTTCCCGGTGAATCTCGGCGCGGAGATGGTCGGAGAGGGCGTTCACGCAGGAGACGCCGACACCGTGCAGACCGCCGGAGACTTTGTAGCTGTCCTTGCTGAACTTGCCGCCGGCGTGGAGCACCGTAAGAACCACCTCAAGGGCGGAACGTTTCTCCTTTTCGTGCATGCCGGTCGGGATGCCTCGGCCATTATCTTTGACGGTGATGGAATTGTCTTCGTTGATGGTGACCAGGATATCGTCACAGAAACCTGCGAGCGCTTCATCGATGGAGTTGTCCACGACCTCATAGACGAGGTGGTGGAGGCCACGGTCGCTGATGTCGCCAATGTACATGGACGGACGTTTGCGGACGGCTTCGAGTCCTTCGAGGACCTGGATACTTTCGGCAGAATACTGGGCTTCTGCGGCGTTCATTTCTCTTTCAGTCATTTCGATTCGAATAATAACTTACAAATGTACACAAAAATCTCTTCCGTGCGCACGCGCGCGCGAAAAAACCGCTCAAAAAGTGCAAAAAAATGGCCTAATAAAGGATGATTCCGGCGAGGGCCGAGAGCAGCAACATGATGATGGCGTCTGCCTTGAACCAGACAGCCACGAAAACGACGGCAAAGATGACGATGGAGATCCAGTCGCCGAAGGTTTCCCGATTGAGGAAAAGCAGGGCGGCTGCCCCGATCAAGCCCGTCGTCAAGGGGCGCAGCCAGCCGACGACGCTCTCCACATAACGGTTTTTGTGGAGTCGTTTGTAGAAGACGGCAATCAGGATCATCAGCGTCAGTGGCGGGACGCAGACCGCCAGCGTGGCCAGAAAGCTTCCAAAGACATTGCCGGTCACCATATAGCCCACGTAGGTGGCGCTGTTGATGGCAATCGGCCCCGGCGTCATCTGTGAGATGGCCACGATATCAGCGAACTGTGCGCCGGTGAGCCAGGTGTGGCGGACAATGACCTCGTTCTGTACCAACGAGAGCATGGCGTAGCCGCCACCGAATCCAAAGAATCCGATCTTTAAAAACGAGAGGAACAGTTGCAGATAGATCATTGTACGTTCCTCCGGTTTTTAATGAGTACCTCCGCCACACCGGCCAGAATGCCGGCCAGAATCAGCCAGATGGGGGAGAAGCCGGTCTGCCAGACGAGCAGGGCCACCGCGATGGCCAGGAAAACCATGGGCCAGCGGAGCGGCTTGAGCATTCGGATGAAGGGCACGGCAATGAGGGCCACAACGGCCGGCCGCAACCCCTTGAAGGCCGCCTCCACGTAGCTGTTGTCGCGGAATCCGCCCAGAAATACCACGATGAGCAGAATGATGGTAAAACAGGGGATGACGGTGCCCAGCACTGCGACCAGCGCACCGATCCATCCCTGCATCTTATACCCCACAAAGACGGCTGTATTCAACGCCACCGGCCCAGGGGCTGACTGGGCCAGTGACAGTTGATTGTAGAAATCTTCCTTCTCGAACCAGCGCTTGCGGTCCACGACCTCCCGTTCAATCATCGGGATCATCGCGTAGCCGCTGCCGAAGGTGAAGGCTCCGATCTTGAAGAAGCTCCAGAAAAGCCGCCAGAGCATCGCCTACAGGTACTTGTAGAACAGTGCGATAGACTCCATTCCCTTGCGGAACTGGCTAAGCAGATAGCTCTCGTTCGGGGAGTGGATCAGGTCGCGTTCCAGGCCGAATCCCATCAGCACCGGTGCAGCCTTGAGAATCTTCTGGGCATCGGCAATGACGGTGATGGAACCGCCGCCGCGGCTCGGAACCGGCTCGATGCCATACACCTCGCCGATGGCGCGGGATGCCGCCTTGAAGGCAGGGGAGGACATCGGAAGCCCGAAGCAACCGCCGCCGTGGATATTCTTGACGGTGACCTTCACCCCCTTCGGAGCGATGGAGAGGAAGTATTTGGTAAAGAGTTTGGCAATCTTGTCCGCGCTTTGGTTCGGAACCAGGCGCATGGAGATCTTGGCATGTGCCGTGGAGGGAATGATGGTCTTGGAACCTTCTCCGGTATAGCCGCCCCAGATGCCGTTCACATCGAGGCACGGACGGATACCGGTGCGCTCCAGCGTGGTATAGCCCTTCTCACCGGCCACGCCGTCGATACCGAGCGATTTCTTGTACTCTTCCATATCGAACGGCGCACGGCCCAGCATCTTGCGCTCTGCGCGGGTGAGTTCGATCACATCGTCGTAGAATCCGGGGATGGTGATGTGGCCGTCCTTGTCAATCAAGGTATCGATCATCTTGCAAAGGGCGTTGATCGGGTTGACGATGGCGCCGCCATAGTGGCCGGAGTGGACATCCTTGTTCGGGCCCGTGACGCAGACCTCCATGTACTGCATGCCGCGCATGCCGGTATTGATGGAGGGAACCTTCTCGGAGATCATCGTGGTATCCGAGATGAGGATCAGGTCGCAGGCCAGTTTTTTCTTGTTGGCCTTCATCCAGGCAGCCAGGCTCGGGGAACCGATCTCCTCTTCACCCTCAATCATGAACTTGATGTTGTGTCGGAGCTTCTTCTCGCGGATCAGGTATTCGAAAACCTTGATATGCATGAAGTGCTGGCCCTTGTCGTCGTTCGCGCCGCGGCCCCAGATGGCGCCGTCTTTGACGACCGGTTCGTAAGGTTTTGTCTTCCAGAGCTCAAGGGGTTCTTCCGGCTGGACGTCATAGTGCCCGTAGACGAGGATGGTCTGTGCCTTGGGATCGAACTTCTTCTCGGCGAAAACCACCGGGTGGCCGGCCGTCTCGCAGACCTCGGCGGTATCTACGCCGGCGGCCTTGAGCAGTTCAACGATCTTTTCCGCACAGCGGTACATATCCTGCTTGTGGGCGGGATTGGAGCTGACGGAGGGAATGCGGAGCTCCTGGAAGAGCTCGTCGAGAAAACGTTTTTCGTTCTTCTCGATGTATTGTTTCATTTCCATAAGGGTATGTGTTTTTGTTGCTGATTACGTGTTTCAGACAAAGATAGCTATTTTTTTACTACCTTTGCAACCCCTATGGGGACACTTTCCGCATCAACGAAATAAACATCTAATTATCAATATGAAAGTATCGCAGAAAAAGGTTGACGAACAGAACCTTACCGTTACCATCGTCCTTGAGAAAGAGGATTGGGCTGAACCGCGCAAAAAGAAACTCAACGAATTCCGTCGCACCGCCGACATCAAAGGCTTCCGCAAGGGAATGGCTCCGATGTCGCTCATCGAGCGCATCCACGGCGGTCAGGCGCTGGCCGAGGTGCTGAATACCCAGGTCAGTGAGCAGATCCAGAACTTCATCGAGAGCAAGAAACTCGACATCATCGGTGAACCGCTTCCGAGCGAAAAAGAGGAGAAGAACGACTGGGA
>JAFSWO010000100.1 GCA_017450165.1 Bacteroidales bacterium
ATTTCCGATTCCGCAGCGGATGTGCTCGAAGAGCCCATCGTGGTATGCCGTGCCAGCGGCACTTGTGTAACCCCTAAGAAATGCCAGCGCAAGTAATGGACAAGCTCATCATCACCGCCGCCATCTGCGGCGCAGAGGTTACCAAGGAGCAGAATCCCAACGTTCCCTATACGGTAGAAGAGATTGTCCGCGAAGCCAAGTCGGCCGTCGATGCCGGTGCTGCCATCGTGCACCTGCACGTGCGCTGGGACGACGGTACCCCCACCCAGAGCCGCGACCGTTTCCAGGAGTGTGAAGAGGCCATCCTGAAGGTGTGCCCCGACGTAATCCTGATTCCCTCCACCGGCGGCGCCGTGGGTATGACCCCCGACGAGCGCCTGCAGTCCACGGACACGACCCCGCTGCCTGAAATGGCAACCCTCGACTGCGGTACCTGCAATTTCGGCGACGAAATCTTTGACAACACGATGCCCACGATGCGTGCCTTCGGCAAGCGCATGATCGAACGCGGCATCAAACCTGAATATGAGTGCTTCGAAATGGGGCATCTCGATACCATCCTGAACATGGCCCGCAAGGGCGAGGTCCCCGGCGCTCCGATGCAGTTCAACTTCGTGCTCGGCGTCCCGGGTTGCACCCCCGCCACGGTGGCCAATCTCTGCTGGATGGTGAACGGCATCCCCGCCGGTTCCACCTGGACCGTCACGGGTGTAGGCCGCCACGCCTTCCCGATGGCTGCCGCTGCCATTGCCATGGGCGGCAACGTGCGCGTAGGCTTCGAGGATAACCTCTATCTCTCGAAAGGCGTCCTGGCACAGAGCAACGGCGAACTGGTGGCCAAAGTGGTCCGCCTCGCAAACGAATTGGGCCGTCCCGTCGCCACGAGCGCAGAAGCCCGTCAAATCCTGAATCTTAAACCCCGCAATTAATAAACTGAAATCAATATGGCACAGAAACACGGAAACAAGTATGGAACGCACCGCGTCATTGAACCCAAGGGCGTTCTTCCTCAGCCCGCCAACAAGCTGGACAATAACATGGACGAGATCTACGACAACGAGATTCTCATCGATGTACAGACACTGAATATTGACTCCGCTTCATTCACCGACATTCACAACTATGCTAAGCAGCAGGCCAAGGATCCCAACAACGAGGCCGAGGTGATGGAAGAGATCAAGAAGGAGATGTTTCTCAATGTGGAACTCCAGGGCAAGCACCGCAACCGTCGTACCGGTTCGGGCGGTATGCTGCTCGGCAAGGTTGAGAAGATCGGTGACGCCCTCAAGGGCAAGATCGACCTCAAGGAAGGCGACCGTATCGCAACGCTGGTCAGCCTGAGCCTCACCCCGCTCCGCATCGACGAGATCCTCGAGATCCGTCCCGACGTAGATCAGGTGGACATCAAGGGTAAAGCCATCCTCTTTGAAAGCGGCATCTATGCAAAGATTCCGGATGATATGCCGGAGAAACTGGCGCTCAGCGCACTCGACGTGGCCGGTGCTCCCGCACAGACCGCTAAACTCTGCCAGTATGGCCAGACCGTGGTGATCCTCGGCGCCGGCGGCAAGAGCGGTATGCTCTGCGCGTACGAAGCCAAGAAGCGCGTCGGCGTGACCGGCAAGGTGATCGGTATCGCCAACAGCCCCAAGTCCACCCAGCGAATCAAAGACCTCGGTTTCTGCGACATCGTGGAGAGTGCTGCCGGCATGACCCCCGTCCAGGTTTATGAGCTCGTGGAAAAACTCACTGGCGGCA
>JAFSWO010000101.1 GCA_017450165.1 Bacteroidales bacterium
AGACCGCGCGGCGGACCACCTTCTCGTTGGTCAGCGTATTGCCGTTGATGATGATGTTGTTGAACTTGGCGGGCTTGCCCTCCACCAGGCGCATCTCCACATCCACCGAGTCTCCTTCGATGTTGATTTCCACCGGGGTGACGTTGAAGAAGAGGTAGCCGTTGTCGCGATAGAGCTTGGCGATGGAGAGATCGTTCGGATCACCGCCGTAGAGGCGTTTTTCCATCGTGATGATATCGTAGATGGACCCCTTGTCGATGTGAAGTACGGAGTTGAGCACCTCGGCGTCGTATTCCGAGTTGCCGGTCCAGGTAATGTTGCGGAAGTAATACTTCTTGCCGGCATCAAAGACGAAATGGATGCCCAGACGGCCCTCCTCTATCGTGTAAATGGAATCGCTCACCACACGGGCGTCGCGATAACCGGCCTCATTGAAGGCATCAAGCAGGCTCTTGCGGTCGTTGGCGTATTCGTCTTCGTTGAATTTCTTGGATTTGAAGAAGTTGTACCAGGAACGGTCCTTGGTCTTCTTCATGGTCTTGTCCAGTTTGTACTTGGTGACCTCCTCATTGCCCTCGTAGGTAATCTCCTTGACCTTCACCTTCTTGCCCTTGTCCACTACGAAAGTGACCTTGGTGGCGTTCTTGATGATGGAGTCCTGCGCCTGTTCCACCTCCACGGCCACGTTCAGGAAGCCTTTTTCCTTGAAATACTCGCGGATGAGGTCCACGGAGGTATTCAGCACATATTCGGAGAGCTGGCCCCCACGGCGCAGATTGAGTTTCTCCTTGAGGTCGTCGCGCTCACCGTTGCGGATGCCGCGGTATTCCCATTTGAGCACGCGGGGCAGCTCCTCGATGTCGAGACGGAGCCACGCGGTGTCGCGGGCAGCGGAAAGACGTTCTATGTAAAGGCCCACGTTGGAGGTGGCACCCTGCAACCATAGGCGCTTGATGGCGTTTGAAACCTCCTCGCTGGGAAGGGTCACCGAGTCCCCCTCACGGAATCCCATCACCGCAATCAGCTGCTCGGCAGAGAGATACTTCAGACCGGTGATATTGATACCGCCGATGATGTAAGACTTGGGATTGGAATAGTCTACCTCAACACCCTGCGCATGGGCCGACTTCCCTGAAAGGGAAACGGCCAGGAAAAAGGCCAGGAATACAAAGGGCTTGAGGAGCTTGTTCATCATTTTCTAAAAGTCTGCAAAATTACACTTTATTTTCGGGAATACCTATTTTATTTTTCCGTATCTCCGATCCCGCGTTGAAAACGCTTCCAACGCGCGGGCAAACTCGTTTTTGCGAAAATCAGGCCAAAGGACGTCGGTATAGTAAAACTCCGTGTAGGCACATTGCCAAAGCATATAATTGCTGATGCGCTGTTCGCCGCTGGTACGGATCATCAGGTCGGGATCCGGGATGCCGGCGGTGCTCAGATAGGTGGCGAAGTTCTCCTCCGTGAGCGGGGCGGGCTCCCTCGCCTCCCGCTGTGCGGCCAGGGCATCCTGTGCATAACGCTGAGCGGCCTGGGTGATGTCCCACTTTCCGCTATAGCTCAGCATCACGATCAGCGTGGTTCCGGTATTGGCGGCGGTGCGCTCCTCAAGCCCGCGGATGACCCGGAGCAAATCCGGCTTCAGGCGGGAGACATCGCCGATTACGCGGAAGCGGACATTGTTGCGCATGAAGGTCTTCTCCTCGTTCAGCACCGACTTGAACATCAGCGCCATCAGTCCGGAGACCTCCTCCTCCGGACGGTTCCAGTTCTCCTCGGAAAAGGCGAAGACGCTCAGGTAGCGGATTCCCTTTTCAACGGCAAATTCGAGGCAGGCGCGGACGGATTCTACCCCCTCTTTGTGACCAAACAGCCGCTGTTTGCCCTGTTTACGGGCCCAGCGGCCGTTGCCGTCCATGATGATGGTAACGTGTTGCGGTACTTCTGTCATAGCGTATGGTTGTTGCGAACGTCTTCGCCCCAGTGGAGTTTGGTGCGGAGGGCGTCGATAAAGTTACTGTCTGAGAATGAGATGGTGCGGAGCGGGAAGGTGCCGCGGGTGAGACATGCGCGGAAGCCGGAGGAGAAACGGGCCGTCCGTTCGTCCGCCGTGAGAAGGACGCCGCCCCGGTGGGAGGAAACCGTCACCTCCAGCCTGGAGGAGAGCGGCACCACCATCGGGCGGACATTCAGGTTGTGCGAAGCGATGGGGGTGATGACCGCCACTTCGCTGTCCGGCAGAACGATCGGGCCGCCCAGACTCAGGGAGTAGGCGGTGCTTCCGGTGGGTGTGGAGACAATCAGGCCGTCCGCCCAGAATGGCGGCAGCTGGCGGTCGTCAATCTTCAGGCGGATGGAGACCAGGCCGCGCGGCTCACCCGAGAAGGTCACTTCGTTGATGGCGAAGGGATAGAAATCCTGCGGAAGCGGCGCAGATGCCTCTGTCAGCGAGAGCAGGGCGCGATCGCAGACCGAATAGCGTCCGGAGAAGAGGGCCTCGATGGCGCCGTTGCCCGCACCCGCCTCGGCAGCCGTCAGGAATCCGAGCCGGCCGAAGTTGATGCCGGCCACCGGAATACCGCTGTCGCGCACACAGACGAGCGAGGAGAGAAAAGTGCCGTCTCCGCCCAGCGTGAGCAGGATATCGGTATCCTTGGGCAACGGTCCGCGGGCATCGAACGAATCGCCCGGCGGAACCGGGATGGCATACTTCCGGAAAGCCTCCAGAAACTCGGTGCAATAACAAAGCGTGGCACCCCTTTTGCTGGCAGTCTCCAGAAGCGTGGCTGCATTTTCAAGGAAACGGCCTTCGGGTGCTCTGCCGAGAATCGCTATCTTCATAGGGAATCCTGTATTTTTGTTCAAATTTACCTATTATTGCGTAATTTTGCAAGGTATGACCAAATTAAGTGTAAATATCAATAAAATCGCCACGCTCCGCAACGCGAGGGGTGGCAACATGCCGGATGTGCTGAAGGCCGCAATGGATATTGAACGCTTTGGCGCTCAGGGAATTACTGTCCACCCCAGACCGGATGGACGCCATATCCGCTACGACGACGTAACGGCGCTCAAGCCCATCCTCACCACGGAGTTCAACATTGAAGGAAACCCCATCGACTCCTTCATCCGGCTCGTCTGCCAGGTCCACCCCGCCCAGGTGACGCTGGTTCCCGACGCGGAGAACGTACTTACCTCCAACGCCGGCTGGAATACCCGCGACAACCTCCCCTACCTGAAGCAGATTTGCAAGAGGTTCAACGACGAAGGGATCCGCACCTCCATCTTCATTGACCCCGTTCCGGAGATGATCCGCTACGCCGCCGAAACCGGCTGCCGCCGTGTGGAACTCTATACGGAAGCCTATGCGCGCGACTATGCGCTCAACCGCGAACAGGCCATCGAGCCTTATGTGATCGCCGCCGAAGAGGCCGTCCGCTGCGGGCTGGAGCTCAATGCGGGACACGATCTGAACCTCGTGAACCTGCGCTATTTCCATCAGTGCATCCCCCACCTGGCGGAGGTTTCTATCGGCCACGCTCTGATCTGCGATGCCCTCTACATGGGGCTGGAGAAGACTGTTCAGGCCTATTTGGACGAACTTGCAGATAATTGATTATCTTTGCAGTTTACAGAAAAAGAAAAACCAAACAAACCCGTAATTTCAATATGAAGAAAACACCCCTCATCCTCAGCGTCGTGGCTGCCATCGTCGCAGTTGCGGCTCTGATCATTGCGCTGGCATGCCCGAAGGGCGGAGCCAAACCGGCCGCTGCCGGTGAAGCCATGACGGCTTCCGCAGGCGACATCGTCTATGTCCACATCGACTCCCTGATCCTCAAGTATGACATGTACAGCGACCTGAGCGGCGAACTCGAAGCCAAGAAACAGGCTATCGAATCCGACCTCAACAAGAAGGGCCGCAAGCTGGAGAGCGACGGCAAGGCTTTCGAGAACCAGATCAACAAGGGTCTCCTGACCCGTTCCGCTGCAGAAAAGCAGCAGCAGACGCTGCTCCAGCGCCAGCAGGATCTCCAGAACCTCGCCAGCCAGAAGCAGGCTGAACTCATGGAAGAGAACGAGGTCATGATGAACCAGGTAATGGATGCTATCACCACCTACCTCGAGCGCTATAACGAAGAGCACAACTTTGCAGCCATCCTGACGACGAACGCTACCACCAACGTGGTGATCGTCGGCAACCCCGCCCTCGACATCACCGCAGAGATCGTCGAAGGCCTCAACAACGAGTACATCAAGAAGCGTAACCGCTAACGTACCGTGAAAAGGCTCCGGCTCATCTTATGCATCGCACTGTGCGCCTTCATCTTTACCGATGCCGGCGCACGGTCGGTGAAGGTGGCCCTGATCCTTCCCTTCAACGTCGCCTCCGGATCGCCCTCCGTCAATTACCTCGATTTTTATGCAGGCTCGCTGCTGGCTATTGAAAATCAGCAGAATGCGGGCGTGAATGTCCGGCTTACGGTCATCGACCTGGCGGACATGGATGAGGACGATTCCATCCTGGACGAGAAACTCTTTGACAACGACGTCATCATCGGTCCGGTGCGGGCCGGCGAGATGTACCTGATCCAGCGCATCTGCAAGATTTTCGGGACACCCTTCGTCTCCCCGCTGGATCCGGCCGCTGAAGATCTGGCGACCGACAACCCCTACTTCTTTCAGATCCCCACCTCTCCCAAGCGGCAGGCCGTCAATCTGGTAGCCCGGCTCAAAGCCGAGGGTGAGGGCCCCGTCACCCTGTTCTGCAATCCGGTATCTCCTGAAGAAGAGCAGCTGGAAGCCCGCTACGAAATGGCGCTGACGGAAGCCGGCGTCCCTTTCCGCAAGATTTCCTACGAAGTGCTGCGTGGCCGCCTGATTACGGAAGAGCTGCGCGCACAGATGAACCCCGGCGAGGAGATTCTTCCGCAGCGCGTACTGATCGCCTCTGAAGATGAAGCTTTTGCCTCCGACGTGGTGCGCAATATGAACCTCCTGAGTTCGCTTTACGGCATCCCCGTCACGCTTTACGCCCCCAACCGTCTCCGTGCCTTCGAGACCATCGATGCGGACAACCTGTACAAACTGGGGCTGCGGGTTTCCACCCCGTACTATGTGGATTACACGAACGAAGAAACCCGCAATTTCATTCTGAAATACAGGGCTTTATACAATACTGAGCCCAGCCAGTACGCCTTCCAGGGCTACGACATTCTCACCTACTTTATCGCGACCCTCAACGACCTGGGGAGCGCTTTTCTGGATTTCGTGGAATACTACCCGATGGACCTGCTGCAAAACAGCATCCGGTTCGTGCGGACAAATGAAGAGGGCGGATATGTCAACGTCCACACGAGGGACATCGAATACCGCCCTGACAATACCGTTAAGGTCGTCATCGACCCGTCGCACTAAACCAGGCGATCGGGGTCGAGATTTCCTCTTTCAATATCCTTGTAATAGTTGACCGTGCCGACCTTGAGTTCCACGGTAGCAGCGTCATCGCAGACGATGATGCCCTTCGGGTGCAGCTGCAGGACGGAAATGGTCCACATATGGGTCACGCAACCCTCTACGGCGTGAGCCAGCGCACGGGCCTTGTTGTGGCCGTTGGCCAGAATCAGCACTTCACGGGCATCCATGACGGTGCCTACACCCACCGTCAGCGCGGTCTTCGGAACCAGATTGATGTCATTCTCGAAGAAACGGGAGTTGGCGATGATGGTGTCGGTGGTGAGAGACTTCACGCGGGTGCGGGAGCTCAGCGAGGAGCCCGGTTCGTTGAAAGCGATGTGGCCGTCAGGGCCGATACCGCCCATGAAGAGTTCGATACCGCCGAAATCGGCAATCTGTTTCTCATAGTTGATGCATTCCGCCTCCAGGTCTTTGGCGTTGCCGTTGAGAATGTGGACGTTCTCCTTGGGGATGTCGATGTGTGAGAAGAAGTTGTTCCACATAAAGCTATGGTAGCTCTCGGGATGATTCTCCGGAATGCCCACATACTCATCCATGTTGAAGGTCACGACGTTCTTGAACGAGACTTTGCCCGTCTTGTAGAGGTGGATCAACTCCTTGTAGGTGCCGATCGGGGTGGAACCGGTGGGAAGGCCGAGCACGAAGGGACGCTCTTTGGTGGGCTTGAACGCATTGATACGCTTTGCAATGTAAGCGGCAGCCCACTGGGACATCTTCCCGTACGTTTCTTGGATAATGATACGCATAACTGTATGATTTATTGAATTATGATTGATCGGAATGAAGCAGGACACGGGCATTTGCCAGCGCCTCGGGGGTCAGTTCCCGGCCGCTGAGCATCCGCGCTACCTCGCGAACCCGGTCTTCTCCCTCCACCGGACGGATGCGGCTGCGTGCACGCCCCTCCTCCGTGGATTTGTAAACCAGGTAATGAGCATTTCCTTTGCTGGCCACTTGGGGCAGGTGGGTGATGGCAAAAACCTGCATCCGCTCGCCCATGGAAACGATCATCTGTCCCATCTTGTCGGCAACGCTGCCGCTGACACCGGTATCGATTTCATCGAAGATCAGGGTTGGCATACCGGCGTATTTGGAGAGCAGGTCCTTGATGCAGAGCATAATGCGTGAAAGTTCGCCGCCGGAAGCGCAGCGGGACAGCTCGATGGGGGCCACACCGGGATTGGCGGAGAAAAGGAACTGTACGTCGTCGATTCCATCCCGGCCACCGGTCGCACGCTCCCGGATCTCCGTGCGGAAAACGGCCTGCGGCATCTCCAGCGAGCGGATGGCAGCCAGCAGCGCTTTATCCAGCGCGGGCGCCGCCTTGAGGCGTGCCTCATGCAAAACCGTGGAAGAGCGCGAATAATCATGCTCGAGACCTGAGAGTTTGTGCCGGAGCTCGGAGAGCGCGGCATCGGGATCCAGGTTCTCCGCCAGCTGGCGGGAGAAATCGTCGCGCAGCGCGATGAGCTCGGATTCCCTCTCCACACCGTGCTTGCGCAGCAGGCTGTAAAGGGTTGAGAGCCGCTCCTCGACCTCTTCCAGACGACGGGGGGAGAAGGTATTTCTTTCCGCAAGCGAAGTCACCTCACCTGCAATGTCTTTCAGTTCAATGCGGGACGATTCCACGCGGGCGCGCAGTTCCTCGGCGGCGGGCATGAAGGAAGCCACTCTGGAGAGCGCATTCTCCACGAGATGCAGCTGCTGGGGCAGGGAGTGCTCATCGGCCGAAAGCAGGGCATCAGCCGCAGCAAGCTGTTCGCTGATGAGGCCGCTGTTGGCCAACTGTCGCTGTTCGTTCTCCAGCTCCTCCAACTCCCCGTCGCGCAGCCGAGCCTCTTCCAGCTGGTTGAACTGGAATTCCAGGTAATCCCGGTTCCGGCGTGCCGAATCGGCGGCAGCCTCCCGCTCCGCAATCTCGCGCGAGCAGGCCGTCATGGCGTCGTAGAGGGCAGCGCACCGCGCCGCTTCCTCCGCACAACCGGCAAAGAAATCGAGCAACGAAAGCTGGTAGCGGCGGTCTGCGAGCTGGGTCTGGTCGAACTGGGAGTGGATATCCACCAGCGATGCCGAGAGCGCCTTCAGCGCCTCGATGGTAGCGGGTTCGTCGTTGATGAAGGAACGGGAGCGACCCTGCGGGGAGATGACCCGCCGCAGAATAAACTCCTCCCCGCCCCGATCGAATTCCCCCTCTACCACGCAGTTGGCGGCAGGATCGCCCAGTGCCGATACATCGGCTTTTCCGCCCAAAAGAAGCGACAAGGCACCGAGCAAGATAGACTTGCCGGCGCCTGTTTCTCCGCTGATGACAATCAGATTCTCCGGGAATTCAATATCCAGCGAATCGATCAGCGCATAATTCCGTATCGCTAATCTTTTGAGCATCGGACGGCGGAATTATTCGGCCATTCGATAGACGATCTTCCCCTCCTCAAACTCCTTGGTAGCCGTCAGCGTAGGCTTCGGAAGCTTTTCGTAGTACTTGGAAATCTCAATCTGCTCCACATTCTCGAAGGTCTCCTCGAGCGTGTCTGCATAGTTGGTGAACTCTTCCAATTTCTTGCTGAGTTCCTGCTTGATGTCCGCTGCGATCTGGTTGGAGCGCTTGGCGATGATCATCACGGTCTCGTAAATGTTGCCCGTCGGAGCGGCAAAGTCGCGGAGTTCGCGGGTAATCGTGTTGGTTACAACCTGTTTGTTGTCCATGGTATATTATAGATTCGTTTTGTTATTATCTTCGTTTTCAGTAGGTTGACTCTTGCTGATATACTTCTGCGCCTTGGCGTAGAGACCATCCAGTTCCTTGCGGTGCACATTTTCAGGGTACTCGCTGATGATGTTGAAATAGTCATCCACGAAGGTCATATAGCGTTCGCGCTGCTTGGCGGGCACGCTGTTGAGCGCATACTTGTAGGAGGACATCGCCGTGAAGTAGAGAATCTCCTCGCGGTAGCGGTTGTCCGCATTCTCCTTGAGCACATTCTTCAGGGCATAGTGGGCGGCCAGGTAATCCTCCATGTGATAGTAGAGCCAGGCGCCCTTGTAGGCCTTCAGCTCCAGGCGGTCCTTCAGATCATCCAGCATTTCGCGGCAGCGGGGAATATATTCGGACCCTTTGTTTTCCAGAATGAACTGCGAGATGGCGGTCATCGCCTTGTAGGTAGGCTGCTGGTCGAGTTCATAACGGTAGGTGCTTCGGTAGAGGCAGTCGAGACGCAGGAACTTGGCCTGTTCGGTGAAGGGGCTGAGCGGATAGACATCCACAAACCGTTCGAGGTTGCCCTCCGCCGTCAGGTAATCGCCATACTTATAGTTGCTCAGACCCCAGTAGAACTGCACCGTATCATCCTGCGGCAGGCCGCTGGTCAGCACGGTCAGCGATTCGAACATCTCTGCGGCGCGGGCATATTTCTTGGCCTCATAGAGTTCGAAAGCCTTGGCATACTTGGCCGGAATGTCGTTACTCTCCAGCAAGGCAGTAAATTCCGTCTTGCAGGAAACCAGCGCCAGGAGGGCCAACAGGGATATGAAAAGCGTTTTCAGTCGCATACGTTTCATTTTAAGGATACCAGATACTTTTCGGCGTCCAGCGCGGCGCGGCATCCGCTGGCTGCAGCGTTCACGGCCTGCCGGTAGGTCGGGTCCTGCACGTCACCGGCCGCAAACACGCCCGGCACACAGGTCCGGCTGCTGCGTCCTTCGGTAACAATGTATCCGTTTTCGTCTGTCGCAATCCACGGTTTGAAGAGGTCGGAGTTCGGGTGATGGCCGATGGCCAGGAAGAACCCGTCAATCTTCTTTTCAAAAAGCTCGCCGTCGGCGTGGCGGAGCCGGACGCCGGTCACCCCGGCGGTCAGGTCGCCCAGCACTTCGTCCGTCTGGCACTTCCAGAGGATCTCGATGTTCGGCGCATTCAAAACCTTCTCCTGCATGGCCTTGGAAGCTCTCAGGACGTCGCGGCGGACAATCATATAAACCTTGCGGCAGAGCGAAGCGAGGTACATCGCCTCCTCGCACGCCGTATCGCCGCCTCCCACCACTGCAACATCCTTGCCACGATAGAAGAAACCGTCGCAGGTAGCGCAGGCGGAGACGCCCATGCCGCGGAACTTGTTTTCCGAAGGAAGCCCCAGGTACTTGGCCGTGGCGCCGGTGGCGATGATGACGGTATCTGCCGCCAGAAGCTTCTCGCCGTCAATCTCCACGCTGAGCGGACGCTGGGAGAAATCCACCCGGGTAGCCAGACCGGGACGGATCTCCGCACCGAGACGGAGCGCCTGCGCGCGGAAATCAGCCATCATCTGCGTGCCGTCCACTCCCTCCGGATAACCGGGAAAGTTCTCCACGACGGTCGTGGTAGTCAGCTGGCCGCCCGGCTGCACCCCTTCATAGAGAATGGGCTGCAGACCCGCACGAGCAGCATAGATGGCGGCGGTGTATCCGGCAGGACCACTTCCGAGGATCAGGCACTTTACAGTTTCGGCATTCATAACGGCAGAATGATTTGAAACTGCAAATGTACTATTTTTTTCGAGAAACTATATCTTTGATATAGAATTCCAACCGCTGTTCCCAGACCAGAACGATGGCCATCGCCATGCGGATGAGCAGCATGACCCACCAGAGCCCGCCGATAGCCGACATCAGGGAGAGATCCTCCAAATTACTGTGGCTCACTGCAATATGACTATCCAGCAGGCGCACGTCCCGGTTGGAGATGGCGCCCCGCTCAATCTCGTCGAGCATCGCGGCGGCACCGTAACTCAAACCTACGATATTGGCCACCAGCCAAAGGAAAGAGGTTTTGGCCGGAAGTCCGAAGAAATACATCAGCGGCGTCAGCGCAATCGAAATGACCCGCATCACCCCGAACTCGGAGAGCAGGCGCTGGAGAATATTCAATGCAAAGATGATAATGGTCATCATCAGGCACAGGTCCAGCGTGGAGAGGGCCCATTTGCCCAGCACCGGCCAGAAAGGCGCAAGTCCCTCTGTAACGGGAAGTTCCGCCGCCACCGCTTCACTCGCCGGCAGGATTCGGTTCAGCAACCATCCCAGGAAGAAGGCGGAGAGGGTTCGCACCACCACCATCCGCGTTGCGGAAGCACCGGTTTTGCGCAGCACGGCGGTTTCGATGATCATGGAGTGCGAACAGAGGACCATCGTGGCGATGATGGTCATGGCGCGCCAGTCCAGTTCGAGCGAAGTCATCACGGCAATGGCTGAATAGCAGTTGACGAAATAGCCTGACAGATAAGCCAATGCGGCGCTGCCCGGAAGTCCCAGGTACTTGAAGGCCGGGGAGATGAGATCGGAAATCCAGGGCAGGATGTTGAAGTACTTGAGCAACATCATCGCAAAGGAGACGATGACGGTCACTTTGATCATCCAGATACAGGTCTTCTTGGAGGAGGGTAAGACCTCCTTCACACACGAACGGATTCTTTGCCAGGCGGTTGCTTCAGCCATAGGATGGGAGATAATGGGATTAGAGGGGATCTACGTCAATCGAGATATCCACGCGGCCGCGGTAGCGAAGCGTGAGTGCGTCAAGTTCGGCGGCCAGGGCCCGTTTGGTACGGGCCAGCGCGGTGGTGCGGGGCAGTTTGATCCAGAACTGACGCACATGCTGCCGCCCCACCGTCTCGTTGAGCGGCGTGACGGGTGCGCACGGGGCGATTCCTGCATGCTGAATCGCGGCCTCGATGTCACGGCAGAGATGCCAGAGGCGGCCTTCGGAGGCATCGCGGAGGGTCAGGGTAATCAGACGCACAAAGGGCGGGAAACGGAAGGCCCGGCGCTCCTCCAGGGCAGCGGCCAGCGCGGTGGCATCTGCATCCGGAAGGGCCTCCTCCGCCTTGAGACGGGCGAAGACGGGATGGTCGGGCTGTTCGGTCTGAATCAGCATCTTGCCGGGGCGCATCCGTCTGCCTGCACGTCCCCGGAACTGGCGCAGCAGTTGCAGGGCGCGCTCATCGGCCCGAAAATCCTGCACGGCCAGCAGCGAGTCGGCGCTGAGCACCGCCACCAGCGACAGACGATCAAAGTCGAATCCCTTGGTAATCATCTGCGTGCCCACCAGGATATCGATCTTTCCTGCCGCAAAATCGGAGAGAATCCGCTCTTCATCTTTGCGCCGCTCAGCGATGTCGGCATCATAGCGGGCGATGCGCAGGTCGGGATAACGCTCCTGCAGCAATTCTTCTATCTTTTCCGTACCGGCGCCGACCGGGACCAGCGTCCCCTTGCCACACTGCGGACAGGTTTCGGGCATCGGCTGGTGCGCACCGCAATAGTGGCACTGAAGGGTATGGTTGAACTTATGGTAGGTCAGCGGAATATGGCAGTTCGGGCAGAGCGGGATCTGGCCGCAGGCATCGCACTGCACCTGGGTGGCGTAGGCCCTGCGGGAACGGAAGACGAGCACCTGCTCGCCGCGCGCCACCGTCTTTTCTATCTCGTTGAGCAGCTGCTGCGTAAAGGGCCCTTGCATATTGTGCAGCCGACGGGCCCTGGCGGTATCGGCGATCACGATTTTCGGCTCCGAGAGCCGATGATATTTCTCAGTAAGGAAGACGCGTTGGTATTTTCCGGTCTCCACATTGTAAGCGCTTTCGTACGAGGGGGTTGCCGTTCCGAGCAGCACCTTGGCGCCCACGCGGGCGGCGAGCAGCATCGCCGCATCGCGGCCATTGTAGCGTGGCGAGGGATCATCCTGTTTATAGGAGGCGTCATGCTCCTCGTCAATCACCACCAGAGAGAGGTTGCGGGCCGGCAGCAGCACGGCGGAGCGGGTGCCGAGCACCAGGAAGGGTCCTTTGCCGGAGAGCAGTTTGTCCACGACCGCCTTGCGCTGGGCCGCGGTCTGGCGGGAGTGGAATACCAGCAATTGGTCCCCGAAAACCCGCTGGAGCCGTTCCTGCAGCTGCCGCGACATGGCAATCTCCGGAACCAGATAAAGGACGCTCCGCCCCGCTTCCATCCGGCGGCGGGCCAGATGCATGTAAATCTCGGTCTTGCCCGATCCGGTTACGCCGTGGAGCAGCACCGGTTTGCGGCCGGTGAAGTGGGCTTCAATTTCATCGAAAGCCTTCTGCTGGGCGGGCGAAAGGGCCGGAAGCTGCGCATAATCGGCCGGAGCGGGCGCCTGCTTCTTCTTGCGCGGCTTCACGTCGGCCTGACTGCGGAGATACTGCGGAAAAGCCGCCTTGAAGACATCTCCGGGGGTACACATATAGTACTCAGCGAGTTCCCGCCAAAAGGCTATATCCTCCGGCGTCACGCGCGGAAGGGTCTCCCGCGAGAGAATCTCCTTGATGCGCAGCGGATCGATGTCGCAGGTTTCACGCAGCGCGCAGACGACTCCCTGGTAGGTGTGCGCCCCGACTTTGACCTGCACCCACTCCCCCACGGCGAGAGGATCTTCTCCAGTCGGGAGCCGGTAGGTCAGCTCCCGCACCAGGTGGAGCGGCAGCAGCACGTCCGCATATTTAATTGTCTGCGACATAACCCACAAATATAGAAAATTATTTTTGGCGGTAACGAAAAACGAATTATCTTTGCAGTCCCAAATCCGTTGGTGCCATAGCTCAGTTGGTAGAGCAAAGTACTGAAAATCCTTGTGTCCCTGGTTCGATTCCCGGTGGCACCACAAAAAAAAGACTTGCCGGGCAAGTCTTTTTTTTTGTGGCGCTAGCGCCATATCCACGGGGGAGTGCCCCGAACCCCCGCGGCCGCTGGCCGGGCCGCAGAAGCGGCCATTCCTGCCGTCGCAAGTCTTTTTTGTGGCGCCAGCGCCAACTAGAAGAACTTGGCGATCTCGTCGAGGGGACGGTGGACCGGCATGCGGGGCTCCTGGGCGCGGTAGCCGAGGGCGATGACGGCCATGATGATCTCATTCTCAGAAATCTCGAAGAGTTTACGGAGCGCATCAGCGTCACGCATGCCCATGATCAGGGTATCGAAACCCATAGCGCGCGCCTTGAGAATCAGATAGGCATTGGCAAGGCCGTTGTCATAGGCACCCCAACCGTCGCCGACGGCATCTACCTGATGATCCCGGAAGAATCCGGATTTACCTCTTTCAAAGGTCGATACGATGAAAACCGGGGCATTGGCAACGCGATCTTTGTTGCCGCCTACCAGATTCAGCACGGCTTCACGCTTTTCATCTCCGATAGCCACATAATACTTGGTGGGTTGCTGGTTGGCCCAGGATGGAGCATTCTGGGACGCCTCGAGCAGCGTGCGGACCTCCGCTTCGGAAATGGTCTTGCCGGCCTCATAGGCACGGATGCTTCTACGGGAGAGGAACACCTCATCCAGGGTGGGTGCGGAAACGGCTTCCTGTTTTGCCCCGCAACCCGGCAGGAGCAGCGTCGAAGCCATCACTGCCAGTAATAGGAGTCTTTTCATAAAGTAGTATTGAAACAATGAGTGTTCGAGTACACCGCAAAGATAGTTTTTTTACGTATATTTGCTGATTATCACGGCAGAATAATCCGCCCTGCAAAAGAATTGACAAACTACTAAAAACCAAATACATGAAAAGGATCCTCTCTCTCAGCCTCACGCTGGTTCTGGCTCTCCTCACAACTTCCCTCGCAGGCCAGTCCCGCAAGAGCGGTTATTACAAAGATCTCTTTATGGACGGCGGCATCGGCCTCAATGAATACGACGATCTGCCGGCTGCCAAGTTCTTGAATCTCACGATGGAACGCATTTCCACCTACGAGGATGGCGACACCACCGCTGCCACCGCCTACGAACACATGCTGATGAGCAACGCCTTCATCGGCAGCGAGATTGACCGCAACGGCAGTCTGCTCTATCCGGACGGTGCTCCCCGTTTCCGGGTGATCTACCTCAACGGCGGAAAGGCTACCACCCACGGCAAACAACTCCGAAAGGAGGGCATCGAGACCATCCGCAAATTTGTGGCGGCCGGCGGCAGCTATGTGGGAACCTGCGCAGGCGCCTTCTTCGCCAGCAAGGGAACCTACAGCCGTGCGGACGGCACCTTCAACCCGAACCCCTGGTACAGCGGCATCTTCCCCGGCTATACGGTCAGCACGGGCCTCAACCGCTCCGCCACCACCCTTTCAGTGGAGAAGAAATCCCCCCTGCTGAAGTATTACGACTTTGGGGGCGACAGGCTGATTGACAGCGTGCGCCACAACGGCGGCTGCTTCATGTGCACCGACAGCGTGCCGGCCGGAACCGAACTCATGCTGCGCTACGTGGGCGACACCCTTCACCAGTTAAAACGTCCTATCCACCAAGAGGTTAACGCTTGGGCCTACAAGGCTGACGCAAAGACCGGCCGTGTGGTCGTGACCGGTTCCCATCCGGAGCGCATGATTGGCGGCGACCGCCTCCAGATGTTCTCCGCGATGATCCGCTACGCGATGGACGGCAACGGCACGCCGCGCATCAAAGGCGAACTGGTCAACGGCCAGGCGCGTGAGATGACCCGCCGCACCCAGGACAACGATCCGGACTACACCGCAATCGGCGACCGCCAGTATCATCACTTTACCGTCAACGTTCCCAAGGGTACGAAACAGGTGAAGATTGACCTGAAACCCGGCAAGGGCTACGCCAGCTTCGACCTCTTCCTCTTTGCGGCACCCGGCACGCCCGCCTTCAACGACAATGCAGCCTGGTACAACGTAAACAATGGCGCCGGCAAGAGCCTGATCATCGATGCGCCGAAAGCCGGACCCCTCTATGTCTCCGTCTATTGCGACACTACGGTAGACACGCTGGACACCCGCTGGGGTGAACAGTATACGGGCCGTATCGAAGTCCTCAACGGCGTTCCCTATATCATCGAAGTAAATTATTGATAATCCATACCCATGAGAAAGAAGTTTTCCATCATACGTTGCGCCGCCCTGCTGTTGCTCTGCGGTGCGATGATGCTGACCGCAGCCTCCTGCGGCACGCCCAAGAATACGGCCGGTGATCAGGCCCAATCCACAACGCTCAAGGCCAGCGACAAGAATCTGCAGGCAGCCGTGCTGAAGATCTGCAAAGCGGCGAACGTGCCCTCCATCCAGGTTTGCTACACCGAACCGGGCCGTACCGTCTCGTTCGTGGTGACCAACAAGGAGTTTTATGCCGACAAGGAACACGCCCAGTACCTGAAGCGTCCCTTTGACAACCTGACCGTCTATGAGGCAGCCTCCATCAGCAAGGTTCCCCTCAGCTACCTGGCCTGCAAAATGGCGGACGAAGGCAAACTCGACCTGGACAAGCCCCTCTGGGAGTACTATCCCGAACTGCTCGACCTCTTTGCCGGCGATGTCAACAAAGAGAGAGCCAAGAAGATTACCCCCCGCATCTGCCTGACCCATACGACCGGTCTGGACAACAAGACCTACCGCAACATGGAATTCAAGTATGCCACCGGGAAGTTCAATTACTCCGGCCCGGGCATTTTCATCCTTCAGCGCACGCTGGAGCACCTCTGGGGCGAAAAACTGGACACCTATTCCAAGCGCGTGCTGTTTGACAAACTCGGCATGGAGCATACGAACTATACCTGGCAGCCCTATTACGACGAGTACTTCCCGTACGGATTCCGCAACAGCGGCCCCACCTACCAGAAATGGAATACCAAAGGCAAACCCGGCTGCAACGCCGCCTACTCGATGCGCACCACCGCCGAGGAGTTCACCAAGTTCCTCCACTTCTTCATGAAGGGCGGCGACCTGAGCAAGAAGATGTACGACGAAATGACCGGAGGGCAGGTGCTGGTCAAGGACTTCGGCGCAGCCGGCAAGTCCTACCGCGGATTGGGCTGGGTCGTGGTTGATGACGCCCAGATCGGGCACTACGTCCACCACGGCGGCAACAATGGCAGTTTCCGCGGCATGGCCATCCTGGTGCCCGAAACGCAGCGAACCCTCGTCTATTTCTACAATGGGCAGCCCGAGAAGGACTACAACGTCCACGACGAGATGACCCGCCTCTTCTTCAACGCAACCGAATCGATTGTCCCTCACCAGGGTGCAGCGCTTCACCGATGAGCCGGGGCTTTGTCAAAGACGGAGACATTGAAGAGACGCCTGCCGTTGAACAGCGGGCCTTTCTTCCCGACGGCGTCGCCAATTACGTGACCGCCGAGGGGCTCGATGCCCTCAAGCGGGAACGCGAGGAGCTGCTGGCGCGGAAAGAGGCCGCCTCGGGCAACGAGGGCGACCGCCGCGTACAGCGCAACTACCTCAGCGCCAAGCTCTGTCTGTTGGACGAACGCATCGCGTCCGCCGTGTTGCAGGAGCGGCCCGCCGACGCGACCCTAGCCGCATTCGGAGCCTATCTCACCCTCCAGTTTCCGGGCGGAGCCCTGCGCACCGTGCGAATTGTCGGAGCGGATGAAGCGGATGCCGGGAAAGGGTTGATCTCATTCTTCTCCCCCATCGCCAAAGCACTCATTGGGCATCGCGAAGGGGAACTGATCGAGTATTCCGGCGGACGGATGATCCTCACGACAGTTTCCTACGACCCGCTTCCGCTCACGCCGCTCACGGCCGGAAGCCGCACAACCTCGGCCAAACCGTCGCAGCGGGTAAAAGTCGCGAAAGAGCCCGTCGCTACGGCGCCTTCTTCGGTTGCCCAAACAGCACCCACACCACAACCCACCCGCCAGGACAACGGCGAAGAGGTGCTCCCGCTTGTCAACGACCGTGGACTGACCGTGGGCAAGGCCACCCGACGGGAGTGCCACAACGGCAGCAAACTGCTGCATCCGGTGGTGCACCTGCACCTGTTCAACAGCCGGGGCGAGCTCTATCTGCAGCAGCGCCCGCTCTGGAAAACCATCCAGCCGGGCAAATGGGATACAGCCGTCGGCGGGCACGTCGGGTTCGGCGAACCAGCTTCCGAAGCCCTGCGACGGGAGGTATCAGAAGAACTGGGAATCAAGGATTTTGAACCGATCGCCGTCAAGAAGTATCTCTTTGAATCCGACCGGGAACGAGAATATGTCTATCTTTACAGGACGGTTTGCGACGAAGCACCCGCGCCCGGCGACGAACTCGAGGGTGGCCGGTTCTGGTCGCGTGAAGAGATTGAAGAGAATCTCGGCAAAGGGGTTTTTACCCCCAACTTTGAATTGGAATACAACAAGTATCTGAAATAATGGCAAAGAGAGTTTACAGTACACTCCTGATGGTGGCCGCCGCCCTTCTTCTGTACAGTTGCGGCGAGGATCCCATCGATCCCACTCCGGTGGATCCCCCGGAGATTGACCCGACCATTTACGTAGGAATCGGCCGCGCAGGCCTCTCCCCGGAGAGCGCCACCATCGGTTACTTCAAGAAATGCATTGAAGATGCCGGTGGAAAGATGATTTACTTCGAGAGCTACGCCACCACTGACAGCAAGGCAAAGAATGACCTCAAGCGTGTGGACGCCCTGATTATTCCGGGATCATCCGCCGCCGATACCAGCGGCCGCACGGCGTGCGACAAACGGCTGATCGGAGCCGCCGTCGCTCAGGGCAAGCCCGTGCTGGGCGTCTGCTTCGGCTGCCAGCGCATCAACCTGATGCGGGGCGGCGAAGACGCTTCGGTGACGGAAGATTTCCCCGATTCACCCTACGACCACAAGGCAGGCGGCAGTGTTTACCCTAACCACGATATCATTATTGACAAAACATCCACCCTTTATCAGATTCTCAAGACTGATCGGATCGGGGTCAACTCCAGCCACAAGTACTATTGCAAGGTGATTCCCGCCGGCATCAAGGTGATCGCCAGGGCCCCGGACGGCGTAACGGAGGCCATCGAGGGCACCTATCCGGGCGACATGCTCCTGGGCGTTCAGTTCCACCCGGAATACCTCTACGGCCTTCTGGGTCACGATGAATTCCTCCCTATCTTCGAACACCTGATCAACCAGGCCCGCGAAGTCAAATTCGCCGGCAAACAATAAAAAAATCCGGTGCCTCGCGGCGCCGGATTTTTGTTGAATCTGAGTCTGATTACTTCAGGTTGCCGGTTTCGGCGTCCTTGATCATCTTCTCGTTGGCGGAGATGTAGATCTCGACGCGGCGGTTCTGAACACGGCCTGCCTGGGTGGAATTGTCAGCGATGGGGAGCTTGTAGGACATACCTTCCACACGCTTCATCTGGTTGCTGCTCATACCGCAGTTCTTCAGATAAGAAGCGACAGCCTGTGCTCTCTGGAGCGAGAGTTTCTCGTTGTACTCGTCGCTACCGGTGTTGTCGGTGTGACCCAACACGGTGACATCCGTATCCGGAAGGTCTTTCATCTGGGCAGCGAACTCCTTGAGGGATTTCTTGGAAACATCGCTCAAAGCAGCGCTGTTGACGTTGAAGAGAATACCGCTTTCGAAGGTAACCTTGATGGCGTCCAGGTCGTTGCCGTCCTTGACCACCTCAACGTTAGCACCTTCCAATGCCTTGAGCTCCTCAGCCTTCTTGTCCATCTTGTTGCCGATGAGGGCGCCTACGCCTGCACCGACTGCCGTACCGATGGCGGCACCGATACCGGCACTCTTGGCATCCTTGCCGAGCAGTGCGCCGAGCAGTGCGCCGGCAGCTGCGCCGGAGCCACCGCCGATAGCGGTACCCTTACCGAGATTAGACATGTTGCCGCATCCAGCAAGCAGCGATGCGCAAAGAACCAAAGTCAGAAATTTTTTCATACGCGTATAGGTTATTTGGTTGATGATTTCGGTCTGATTCTGCGGAAACGCAGCGCAATGACGCCCCAGAAGGCCTCACCGAAAATGCCGCTGCTCATCTTGGAGGTTCCCTGCTTGCGGTCCACGAAGATGATGGGGACCTCGGCAATCTTGAACCCGAGCCGGTAGGCGTTGTACTTCATCTCGATCTGGAAGCCGTAGCCGCGCATCTTAATGCGGTCGAAATCGATGGTTTCCAAAACTTTGCGGCGATAGCACTTGAAGCCGGCGGTGGAGTCGTACACCTTCATGCGCAACACGGTGCGGACATATTTGGAGGCGTAGTACGACATGATCACGCGGCCGATGGGCCAGTTGATCACGCTGATGCCGTTGCAGTAGCGCGAGCCGATAGCCAGGTCGGCGCCTTCGTCGCAGCAGGCGTGGTAGAGGCGCGGAAGGTCATCCGGATTGTGGGAGAAATCGGCATCCATCTCGATTACATAGTCGTAGCCGTGTTCGAGCGCCCAGTTGAAACCGGTCATGTAGGCGGTGCCCAGCCCCTGCTTGCCTTCGCGTTCCAGGAGAAAGAGAGAATCGGGATAATCGGAGGCCTGAAGACCCTTTACGATGGCGGCGGTGCCGTCGGGCGAGCCGTCGTCCACCACGAGAATGTGGAAATCATCTTTCAGGGCCCGCACCGCGCGGATGATGGCCTCGATATTCTCCTTCTCGTTGTAGGTCGGGATGATGACGACTTTGCGGTCCATTTCGGTCAGTTGTTCCTGCGAAGATAACAAAAAATCACAAACCAAGTGCAATCTTCTTGGAAGAAGCCGCGCAGAAACAGCCATATCCGCCCTTCACGTTGGAGTAGATGCTCGTCGCCTCCGAGAAGATGCTGAAGGAGGAGCTGTTGCTGGCCGTCGCGTGCGAAGTACGGTAGTAGTAGAGGTCGCGGTTCATGGTCGTGAAGACCAGGAAATAGTTGGCCGTAGCTCCCTCTGCACGCATCAAATCGATGTCGTATCCCATGAAAGAGCCGCGGAAGGTGTAGCTCGAGGAAGGAATCTTCGTATTCGCGAAGAGCATGCTGACATCATCGTTGCTCAGCAATTGAGAAAGCTGATCGGTCATACTGCCGTTCCCCTGAAAGAGGAAATCATCCGACTCCAGATTCCAGGAGTAGTACTCGGAAGCGGTAAACTCGGCATAAGTGTATTCGAAATGGAGATAGGGCCGGATGCCATAGTAACAGGATGGATCGGAACCCCGATTGATGGTCAGCGTCAGGTCATAATAGTGGTAGAGGCCGGTATACTCGTCGTTCACTGCCCGCGGGGTGACGGAATTGACCGTCAGTTCCGTGCAGTAAGGCACCTGTGTCTCGGCACTGGCCTCATCGAACCCCGGGAAGGAGATCACAAGGCGAAGCCGGTCGCCCTCAGCGGGAACGTAGGTGGATTCGTAGAAGAGCGGGGCATCCGGCAGATCAGTGATATCCGGCTGGGGCTCGCGGCGAACCAGGACGTACGGGACCATGCTCCCGTTGACAAACAGCTTGACACTGCCCTCATCCGGCTTGAGCGCCCCTATATAATTCTCGATCGGACCGGATTTCAGGAAGAAGGCCGAGTGGGAAACCTCCACTTGCAACGGTTCACCCGCACGGGCCACCGAATAGATGACAAGTTTCGACTCGGATTCGTCGCCGTTGAACTTGATCTCCTTGCTGCAGGATGCGAGGCCCACGACCGTGAAGAGCAGTATAAAAAGACGCGATAATCGTTTCATGACAGGTTCCTCCTAAAATTTATAACTCCATGAGAAGGAGGGCATGATCGGGAAAATGGAGAGCTGCTTCAGCACCTTGCGCGAAGTGACGGAAACCGATCCGTCGGTGGGATCGGACCGATACTCCGTCTTATAGCTGTCATACACCAGGAACGGATTCTGGTGGTTGTAGGTATTGTAGATGCTGATGTTGAAAATCCGCTCGCCGCCCTTGCGGAGCTGCTTGTGGAAATTGATGCCCAAATCCAACCGATGATACGGCGGCATCCGGTAGTTGTTGCGACGCTCAAAATAGGGCGTTCCGCTCGGATAGGTAAAGCCTTCGTTTTCGTCGTAATAAGGTGCCAGCACGTTCTGCATGGCCAAAGAGCCGCAGACGCCGCTGCCGAAGACAAAAGTGCCCGAGAGATCGATCTTCTGATTGATCTTGTGGTTCACCACGAGGCTCAGGTCATGCCGGCGGTCATACTTGGCCGGGAAGGGTTCCCCGAAGTTGATGACGTTGCCCTCGCGGTCGAACCGGCGCATGGTCTTGGCCCAGGTATAACCCAGCCAGCCGGTGGTGTTGCCCGATTTCTTCTGGACGAGGAACTCCACGCCGTACGACCAGCCGTAACCCATTGCCACCTTGTCTTCCCAGCCGGCCGTGGAGCCGAGGAAAGAGGCGCCGTCACGGTATTCAACGACGTTATCCATGGTTTTGTAGTACCCTTCAATGGAGAAATCGAACTGACCGCGGGTATAGAAGAGGCCGGCCGCTCCCTGTCGCGAGCGCATCGGGGCGATGCGGTCGGTCACCGGCACCCAGAGGTCCGTAGGCAGCGAAAGGTTGCTGTTGGAGAGCAGGTGCAGGTATTGGCTCATTTCAGAGTAGGAGGCCTTGAACGAAAGGTCGTTGCTGACCAGCAACCGGAGGCTCAGGCGCGGTTCTATCGAGTTATAATTCTTGGCCGAAGTGTGGTAGTGCGACCAGCGGAGCCCAAGATTGAATTTGAACCAGTCCGTAAGCGACCAGTTGTCCTCCGCATAGAGGGCGGCTTCGCGGGTCAGCAGGTTGGTATCGCCAAAGGTGGTGTCCTGCTTCTGCGAGAGGGTCTCCACGCCGTCGGTATAGCCGGCCTTCATGCTGATGGTGGTCACCGAGGGCTTGAAGGTGTGGAAGATGTAATCGGCTCCAAACCGGATGTCGTGTTCCGGAGAGGGTTTGTACTCGAAATCCGCTCCGACGGAGATGTCGCTGATCAAAGAGTTGTAGCCCAAATCCGCATTGAGCGTATCGGCGGCGTAATAGAGATCGGAAGTGCCCGGTTTTGTCCCCTCCATCTCTTCCCGCTGCTCTTCCATTCCGATCGTCAGACGGTGACGGTAACGGGTGTAGTTGACCGTCGTGTTCATGAAGAGCTGGGGGGAGAAGATATGATTCCAGCGTGCCGCCGTCACCACGTTGCCCCACTTCCAGCCCAGATTCATCCGGGTCAAGGAACGATCCGTAGAATGCGTATAGGTTCCGTCATCCTTCTTTTGCATGTAGCTGTTGTCGTCACTCTCCCTGATGCGGGCATAGACGTCGTCATCGCCGCTGTAGAGGCTGACATAGAGCTTGTCGTGGTTGGAGAACTTGTGGGTCAGCTTGCCGCTCAGGTCGTAGAAATAGTAGCCCGCTGTGGTCCCCATGCCGGTTTGCCGGGCGGAAATCAGTGCCAGCACAGGGGCCGTGAACACATCGTAGTAGGTACGGCGCAGCGAAAGGTTGAAGGTGGTCTTGCCTTTGACGATAGGGCCTTCCATATTGATTTTGGCGGCCAGCAGACCCACCGAGAATCCCCAGTGGAACTCCTGGTCGTTACCGTCCTTGAGGCGCACGTCCACTACGCCCGAGAGGCGGCTGCCGAAACGTGCCGGAAAACTTCCCTTGTAGAGGGTTACATTCTTGATGGCGTCGGCGTCGAAGACGGAGAAGAAGCCCATCATGTGGTTCACGTTGTAGAGCGGCACGCCGTCGAGCAGCAGCAGGTTTTCATCCGGTCCGCCGCCGCGGATGTAGAGACCGGCCGAACCTTCCGTGCCGGACTGCACGCCCGGAAGCAGCTGCAGGGCCTTGAGCAGGTCCACCTCACCACCGATGGCCGGGATGTTCTTGATCTGCGCAACCGGCACCTCGATGGCACTCATCTGTGTGCCGCGGACGCCGATTTCCGAATGGGTGGCGGTCACCACTGCACCGGTCAGTTCCGTCGGCACGGGGGTCAGACGGACATCGAGAACCGTATCGCGTTCCAGCTTGAGCGTCATCTCCACGGTGTTATAACCCATATAGGAATACGCCAACGTGTGTTCCCCGGCGGGGAGCGTCAGCGAATAGTATCCGAAGCTGTTGGTCACGGCGCCCTGTCGCGTGGCAGGCTCCAGCACGGCCGCACTCAGCAGCGGCTCGCCCGAGGAGGCGTCGATCATATAGCCGCTGACGGTCACCCGCCGTTGCGCGGAGGCCGGCTGAACGAAGAGCGCCAACAGAAGGCCCGTCAGCACTACCCGAAAAAGGTTCTTCATCACGATTTATTCTCCATTCCTTTGAGCGTCAGCCCGATACGGCGACGCTGCACATCTACGTTAATCACTTTTGCGTATAACTGCTGGTTGAGTTTCAGCACCTCGGCGGGCGAAGAGACGTAGCGGTCGCTGACCTGCGAAACGTGAATCAGCCCCTTGTCGTGGATGCCCAGATCCACGAACGCGCCGAAGTTGGTAATGTTGGAAACGATTCCCGGCAGTATCATTCCCACCCGCACATCCTCAATAGAGCGAATCTCCTGTGAAAATTCAAAGACCTTCACCCCTTCCCGCGGGTCGCGGCCCGGTTTGGCCAGGAAGAGCAGGATATCTTCCAGCGTAGGACGTCCCACCTCATCGGAGACATAGCGTTCAATGTCAATCCGGCTGCGGGCCGGGGAATCGCCCATCAGTTCGAGTACGCTCACCCCCGCGTCGCGGGCCATCCGTTCTACCAGCGCATAGCGCTCCGGGTGCACTGCGGAATTGTCCAGCGGGTTCTTTGCGCCGGGAATCCGGAGGAAGCCGGCACACTGCTCATAGGCCTTGGCGCCGAGGCGCTTGACCTTCTTGAGCCCTTCCCGGGAAGCAAAGGGGCCATTCTCGGTGCGATAATCCACGATGTTCTGCGCCAGAGCCGGGCCGATGCCTGAAACATAGGCCAACAGGTGGCGGCTGGCGGTATTGAGGTTGACGCCCACGCTGTTTACGCAGGCCTCCACCGTATTGTCCAGGGTCTCTTTCAACAGATTCTGGTCCACATCGTGCTGGTACTGCCCTACCCCGATGGATTTGG
>JAFSWO010000102.1 GCA_017450165.1 Bacteroidales bacterium
CATCTACGCTACGGCGGAAGAGGAGCTCCGACCGGTGATGAACGGTATCTTCTTTGATATCGACGCGCCCAAGACTACCCTCGTGGCATCCGATGCCCACAAACTCATCTGCTTTGAGTTCGCCGGCGCACAGGTTTCGCAGAAGTCTTCCTTTATCCTTCATAAGAAGCCGGCCGCTGTGCTTCGCAGCATCCTGGCAAAGGTAGAAGGCGACATCTCCATCAAGTTCGACAACAAGAACGCATACTTCAACTTCAACAACAATATCCTGGTCTGCCGCCTCATTGAGGGTACCTATCCGGCATACCGTACCGTCATCCCCAAGAACAACACCAACAAGATGGTGATCGGCCGCAGCGAGTTGCTCAACGTGGTGAAACGTATCGCAGTCTGCTCCAACCAGATTTCCAGCCAGATCAAGCTGAAACTCTCCTTCAACCAGGTGCTCGTCTCCGCTCAGGATCTGACCTTCTCGATGTCGGCTTACGAAAACCTGCCGTGCCAGTATGACGGCGAGGAGATGGAGATTGGCTTCAAGTCCAACTTCCTGCTCGAGATTCTCTCCAACCTCCCGTACCAGAACATCTGCATGGAACTCGCAGACCCGTGCCGCGCCGCCCTCATCGTCTCAGCCGACGAGGTCAACCCGGACGAGAATGTCAGCGCCCTGCTGATGCCGGTGATGATCAACGCTTAAGCGATTCCGCCCTATGCAACTGAACCTGAAGCGCCCGCTCGTCTTCTTTGATATCGAGAGCACGGGCCTGAACATTGTGACCGACCGGATCGTGGAGATCTCCATCGTCAAGGTCTCTCCCGGCGCGCCCGGTTGCCCCAACGACGTAGAGGTCAAGACCCGCCGTATCAATCCGGGCATGCCCATTCCACCGGAGGCACAGGCCGTTCACGGCATCAGCGACGATGACGTGAAGGATTGCCCCAAGTTTTCCCAGATTGCCAAGTCGCTCGCCCAGATGCTTCAGGGATGCGATATCGCCGGCTACAACTCCAACAAGTACGATATTCCGCTGCTGGCGGAGGAGTTTCTCCGCTCCGGCGTAGACTTCGATTTCCGCAAGCGCAACCTGGTGGATGTCCAGAATATCTTCCATAAGAAGGAGCAGCGCACGCTGAAGGCTGCCTATAAGTTCTATTGCGGCCAGAACCTGGACAACGCTCACTCCGCAGAGGCCGATACGATGGCCACTTTTGAGGTGCTGGAGGCCCAACTGGACCGCTACGCCAACGATGAGGAGGAGCCGCTGAAGAATGATGTGGAATACCTCGCAAAGTACTCTGCCAACAGCCGTTTCGTGGATTATGCCGGTCGGATGATCCTGGATGAAAACGACGAACCGGTCTTCAACTTCGGCAAGCACAAGGGACGCCCCGTCAAGGAGGTGCTCTCCCGCGAGCCCAGCTATTACAACTGGATGATGGAGGGGGATTTCACCCTCGACACCAAGCAGCAGCTTTCCCAGATCAAGCTTTCGATGCGATGAATCTCGTCGTTGTCCGGCCTGACGGTTCCATCTATGCGCGCCCCGATACGACACTCGTTCGCGGGGCGCGTGATTTCTATCTGCCGGACGATCTCTCCTGGGTGGAGGTCCGACCCTGTCGCTGGATTCGTATCCTGAAGTCGGCCAAGGCGGTTCAGGAGCGGTTTGCACAGCGCTATTACGATGCCGTCGGCTCCGGCCTCCTTCTCTACGGCGACGGCACTGACGCCCTGCTGGACGCCTCTACCTATATCTTTGATGATGCCGTCCCGGCTGTCATGTCCGACTTCGGCGCAGCCCTTTCGGCTGTCACCGCCCACCTCCTCTTACACCAGGGCGACCTGCTGATCCTCGAATCCCCCGACTCCACAACCCTCCACCGCGGCGACGCCTATTCCTCCGCCTCCTTCCGCATTCTGTAATTTACGCGGAGGGTTTCTCTTTGAGTACCTGGGCGGCGGCGCTGGCGCCTGCGAGGGCGCCGGTGGAGAAGGCAATCTGGAGGTTGTAGCCGCCGGTATCGCCGTCGAGGTCGATTACTTCGCCTGCGAAGTAGAGGCGGTCGTTTTGGCGGGAGCGCATGGTCTTGGCAATCAATTCACTCTGTGGTACACCACCGGCCGTGACAACGGCGCGTTCGTAGCCGGTATGATTGATGATCCGCCACCGCCAGGCCTTGAGGGCATCGGGGAGATTCTGTCCGTTCAGATTGGGATGGGCGGCCAGGAAGGGTGTGATGAGTCGTTCCGGCATCAGGGTGCGCAGCAGTGCTTTCATCTTGAGCGGACCCAGCGAGGCACGTGTGCAGTGAAGCGCCTCCAACTCTCGGGTGATTCGATTCTCAAGTTGCTCGCGGGAGAGGCCCGGCTTCAAATCCAGCGCAAGTTCCACCCGCTGTTTTTTGCGTAGCGCGGCCACCGCCTTGCGGCTGACGCGGAAGCCCAGCGCTCCTTCGATTCCACCCTCCGTGAAGGCCAGTTCACCCTCTTCATATTGCACCGAATCCCGGTCTACATAGAGTTGCAGCGCCACATTCTTGAGCTCGATTCCGATCAGGTCCGGATCGAACCGCTCCGGCATCAGCGCGGTCAGCGAGGGGAAGGTATCCACGAGGGAATGACCAAAGTCCCGGGCAATTTCATAACCGCGTCCCGTGGCGCCGGTGGAGGGGTAGGAGAGACCTCCGGTTGCTACGATCACGGCCCGGGCGTCCAGCAATTCCGTACGCAGGTTGGAATCGGGAAAAGCGCAGGTGCATCGCAGGCCGTTCTCTTGCGGACGGACATGCAGGACGTCGCAGTTGAACTCGATATGGACGCCGACCTGCTCCGCATAGCCTGTGAGTGCTTGCGAGACGTCGCGGGCACGCATCGACTTCGGATAGACCCGTTCGCCGCGCTCGACGACCGTCTCCAGGCCGATGCGGTTGAGCAGGGCGATGATGGATTCGTTGGAGAAGTGGTAAAACGCGTTGCGCAGAAAGGCCGCTACGGGATGGACGTGCGGGGCGAATTCATCCCATGGCCGGGTATTGGTGATGTTGCAGCGTCCTTTGCCGGTGATATTGATCTTCTTGCCGCAGAAGCTGTTCTTCTCCAGCAGTACCACGTCGCAGCCCCGTTCGGCCGCCTGGATGGCTGCCATCAGGCCGGCTGCTCCGCCGCCGATCACCGCGATGTCACACTTGCGCTGCATGGCTTATTGATCGATTACGCCGCTTCCGGCCAACTCTCCGTCTTCTGCGTACCAGGCGGCAAACTGCCCCGGGGTGATGCCGCGCTGCGGCTCGTCAAAGAGCAGGTAGAGACCGCTCGCTTTCCGGTATAACGTGCAGGTCTGCAGCGGCTGACGGTAGCGGATGCGGACCCGGTAGCGTCTCTCTTCGCCTTCCGTCATTGTAAGCTCAGGCCGGATCCAGTGGATTTCGTCCGGACGGATGCGGAGTGCCTTACGCCACAAACCCGGATGGGAGTGGCCCTCGCCCACGAAGATCAGGTTGCGCTCCATGTCGTTGGCAATAATGAAGAGCGATTCGGCGTGTCCGCCCACGCCCAGCCCTTTGCGCTGGCCGATCGTATAATACTGCGCGCCGATATGGCGTCCGGCAACCGTGCCGTCTTCCCGGCTATAGCGGTAAGGTTCAGCGAGTTCTTCCAGCATTTCCCGCGGGGGAAGGGTGTCGTAGAAACTGCGCGGAATCTCGATGATATCGCCTTCCCCGCGGCGGAGTTTCTGCTGCAGGCAGACCGGCAGGTCCACCTTGCCCACAAAGCAGATGCCCTGGCTGTCTTTCTTTTCCGCGCTGGGCAGCCCCGCTTCGCGTGCGATGCGGCGGACGTCGGGCTTGCAAAGCTCGCCAATCGGGAAGAGTGCCTTGGAGAGCTGTTCCTGTGAAAGCTGGCAGAGAAAGTAACTCTGGTCCTTGTTGGGATCCAGCCCGGCCAGCAGGCGATAGGAGAGCTGACCGTCCGGAGCCGTCACCACGTCGCGCCGGCAATAGTGCCCCGTGGCCACGCAGTCGGCTCCAAGCCGCTGCGCCTCCTGCCAGAAGGCGTCGAACTTGATCTCCCGGTTGCAGAGGACATCCGGGTTCGGGGTGCGGCCCTTGGCATATTCGTCGAACATGTAATCCACGACCCGCTGGCGGTAGGGACCGCTCAGGTCCACAAAGTGGAAGGGGATGTCAATCTTTTTGGCCACCATTTCCGCCACGGCGCGCTCCTCTTCCCATTCGCAGTCTCC
>JAFSWO010000103.1 GCA_017450165.1 Bacteroidales bacterium
CCGTGCAGAACTGGTATCCCGGCGACGAGCAGGGGCGCGGCGGCATCTACAACTTCGTCACCAAGCGCGGCATCTGCAAGGGTGACGGCAGCCGGCTCTTCTGGACCCAGGTCGAGACGGGCAGCGCCATCACCTGGAAGTATCCGAGCACCATCCTCAAGGGCGACAACACTGTCTCGGAGTTCTATTCCGTGGCGGTCACCAACCATTTTCAGCAGGCCGACACCGGCACCAAGATGATCCATATGGGCCGCAACACGCGCAGCCGTATCATCAGCAAGGGCATCTCGGCCGGCCGCAGCCAGAACAGCTACCGCGGCCTGGTCCGCGTTCTGCCCGGAGCGGAGAATGCGCGCAACTACTCGCAGTGCGACTCGCTGCTGCTGGGCGATAAATGCGGCGCCCACACCTTCCCGGTGATTCGCAGCGACAACCCCACGGCTGTGCTGGAACACGAAGCCACCACCTCCAAGATCAACGAAGACCAGCTCTTCTACTGCCGCCAGCGCGGCGTCACGGAGGAAGATGCCGTAGGCCTGATTATCAACGGGTATGCCAAGGAGGTCCTCAATAAGCTCCCGATGGAGTTTGCCGTCGAGGCCCAGCGGCTGCTCAAAGTTTCACTGGAAGGAAGCGTCGGTTAGTCTATGTTCAGTACGGATTTCATTCTCTTTTCGCTGGGCGGTATCGGTGTGAGCCTCATCGAGTTGCTCTCGGTGGCGGTGGGTCTGACCTGCGTCTTTTTGGCGGGCCGGGCCCGGGTAGCGAACTTCTGGTTCGGATATGTCTATAATATCCTGCTGCTGTTGATGTTCGCGCAGAAGCACCTCTATTTCAGCATGGCGCTGCAGCCCGTTTCGCTGGTCATCAACTTCTTCGGACACTATCGCTGGACCCATCCCCGCGACGGCGAGGCCAACCGGGATAATCAACTCAAAATCACCCATCTGGAGAAACCGCTCCGCGTGCGTTACCTGCTAATTGTGCTGCTCTTCGCGCTGATTCTCGGGTGGTCGCTCCAGCAGGCCGGAATCGCCTGGCCGGACGCCTTTCCGCCCGCCGAGCATCCCTATATCGATGCGCTTGTGACCATGACCATCCTGCTGGCACAGTACCTCTCGGCGCGCAAAAAGCTGGAGTGCTGGTATGCCTGGATGGTGGCCAACACCACCAATATCATTCTGTACATTCTCGCCGGACTGGTCTTCATGCCGATTGTCTGCGCCTGCTATCTCGTGCTGGCGTTCTTCGGCTTTTCGTCATGGCGTAAAACAATGAAGGAACAATAGTTATGCTGACAGTCAAAAATCTTCACGCATCTGTCGGAGAGAAGGAGATTCTCCGGGGTATCAACCTTGAAGTCCATCCGGGCGAGGTGCACGCCATCATGGGCCCCAACGGATCGGGCAAAAGCACGCTGGCTTCCGTACTGGCGGGTCGCGGTACCTTTACCGTGACCGGGGGAGAGATTCTCTACAAGGGACGCGATATCCGCAACCTCACCCCCGAGGAGCGCTCCTGGGCGGGCATTTTCCTGGGCTTCCAGTATCCGATCGAGATTCCCGGTGTCAGCAACGTGAATTTCATCAAGGCTGCCGTCACCGAGCACCGCAAGCAGAAAGGGCTGCCGGAGCTCTCCGCCGCCCAGTTCCTGAAACTGATGAAAGAGAAGATGGCCATCGTGGAGATGGATTCGAGTTTCTCCGGCCGCGCCGTGAACGTGGGTTTCTCCGGCGGCGAAAAGAAGCGTAACGAAATCTTCCAGATGGCGATGCTCGAACCCGACCTGGCCATCCTGGACGAGACCGACTCGGGTCTGGACGTGGATGCGCTGCGCATCGTGGCTACCGGTGTGAACCGGATGCGCCGCCCGGACAACGCTACGGTCGTCATCACCCACTACCAGCGTCTGCTGGACTATATCGTTCCCGATTTCATCCACGTCCTCTACAAGGGACAGATTATCCATACCGCCGGCAAGGAACTCGCCCTCGAAATCGAGGAGAAAGGCTATGACTGGCTCATCAACAAATAGGCTGTGGCAGAGGTAATTCGATACGACTTTGGCGCGGGCGCTCCGCAGACCGTGTTGCAGGGATTCGAAAAAACCCCGGCGGCCGGCCGCTTTGCGCTGACCCTCGCTCCGGGTGCCGCTGCAACCGTCTACGTCTTGCAAGACGAGCCGTCAGTCGCTCGTCTCGATGCCGAGTATGAGGTCACGCTGGCGGAAGGCGCTTCGCTGCAAATGATCTTCGTGGCGCTGAGCGGTGCGCAGATCTCCAACCGGGTGCGGATTGCCCTGCAGGGGCCCCATGCGGAATGCCGGCTGGGCGGACTCTATCTCCCGAGCGGCGACCAGCAGATGTCGTTCAACGTACGCCTTTCGCACGACGTTCCGGAGTGCTACAGTTCCCAGCTCTTCAAGGGGATTCTTCGCGACCGCGCCCAGAGCCGCTTCGACGGCCTCATCTACGTGGCGCCCGATGCCCAGAAGACCGAGGCTTATCAGGCCAACCACAACCTGCTGCTCTCCACCGAGGCGCGCGCCGAGGCCCGTCCCCAGCTGGAAATCTATGCGGATGATGTGAAATGCAGCCACGGCGCCACCGTCGGCCGCCTCAACGAGGATGAGCTCTTCTACTTGCGCTCCCGCGGCATCACGGCTGAAGAGGCCGCCCGCCTGCAGCAGATGGCCTTCGTCGGCGAAGTCCTCGAAATGGTTTCCGATTCGGCACTCCGCGACTCCCTTACCGCGCGCGTTCTCACTCGCTTGTAATCACTTTTTTGTATCTTTGGATATGTTTTACAACGATTTCCAAGGATTGAAGCTCTCGGCGCTAGGGTTTGGCGCCATGCGGCTCCCGTTGCTGCCGGACGGCAAGACCGTGGACAGCGACCTCACGGCAAAAATGATCGATACCGCCATCCGTGGCGGCGTCAACTACTTCGACACGGCGGTTCCTTACCACGGTGGCGAATCCGAGCGGATCGTGGGTGAAATCCTCAACCGCTATCCCCGCGAAAGCTGGTATCTGGCCGATAAATACCCCGGCCATCAGCACTATCCCGTCTTCAACCCGGCGGAGACCTTCGAACGCCAGCTGAAACGCTGTGGAGTGGAATACTTCGACTTCTATCTCTACCACAATATCTGCGAGAATGACATCGCGGACTATATGGATCCGCGCTGGGGCATCCTCGACTATTTCGTGGAACAGCGCAAGGCGGGTCGCATCCGCCATCTGGGCATGTCCACCCACGCCTCCCTGCCGCTCTTCCGCGAGTTGCTCGACGGCCCCTACGGCCAGGTCATCGAATTCTGCCAGATTCAGCTCAACTACCTGGACTGGACCCTGCAGGAGGCGGCTGAAAAGGTCCGGTTGCTGAACGAGCGCGGTATCCCCATCTGGGTGATGGAACCGGTGCGCGGCGGCAAGCTGGCCAATGTCCCGGAAGTCCCGGTCGAAGAGGCCTTCCGCTGGGTGAGCAACCTCCCCGGCGTCACGGTTACCCTGAGTGGCATGTCCGCCATGGAGCATGTGGAAGGGAACCTGCGCACCTTCTCGGAGCGCTGTCCTTTGACGGAGGCCGATCAGACCCGCATTCTCCGCGTTGCCGAAACGCTCAAGAAGGGCGTTCCCTGCACTGCCTGCCGCTATTGCTGCGACGGCTGCCCGGTGGGTCTGGACATCCCCACGCTGCTCAGAAGCTACAACGAAATGGAATCCGGCTCCACCCTGGGCCCGGTGATGTTCGTGGAATCACTGCCGGAAGAACAACGCCCCTCCGCCTGCGTCGGCTGCGGCCAGTGTGCCAGCGTCTGTCCCCAGAACATCGACATTCCCGCCGCCCTCTCTGACTTCACCGACCGCTACGCCGCCGCCCCCAAGTGGTCCGACATCTGCCGCGACCGCCAAGCCGCCGAAGCTGCCGCGGCCGTTGCTGAATAGCCGCCGCCGAATAGGGTTCCGAGGCCGAAGCCGAATTCCTCAAGCGTGCATACTCTGCGTTTTTTTTCGTAAGTTTGTAGTCGATAATACTCTCGTCTATGCATATCGGAATCGCCGGGAATATCGGCAGCGGAAAAACCACGCTCACCAGGATGCTGGCGCAGCATTATGGCTGGACGCCCAAGTTTGAGGCGGTCACCTACAATCCCTATTTGGAAGACTATTACAAGGACATTCCCCGCTGGTCGTTCAACCTGGAGGTCTATTTCCTGACGCAGCGTCTCAAGGACGTGATGAACATTTCCAAGAGCAAGGAGGTGATCATTCAGGACAGGACCATCTTTGAAGGTGTTTACGTCTTCGTGGCCAACAACTACGCCCAGGGCAATTTGACCAAACGCGATTTCGATGCCTACATGGATCTCTTCAATGTGGTGATGCAGAGCGTCAAACTGCCTGATTTGCTGATCTATCTCAAGTGTGACATTCCGCATCTGGTCTCCCAGATCCAAAAGCGCGGACGCGACTACGAGCAGACCATGAGCCTCGACTATCTCCGCGGCCTCAACGAGCGCTACGAGGAGTTTATCGCTGAATACAAGGGCGATGTCCTGACTATCGACAAGGGCGGCCTCGACTTCGAAAACAATCCCGCCGACTTCGCCTCCATCACCGACCAAATCGACGCCCGACTGTACGGGTTGTTCTAGTATTTCGAACGAAAAGTGTAGCAGGTGGTCCATTCTTCGGACCACCTGCTACATTTTTGGGGGTAAAACGTGTCAGGTGGTCCAAACGGTGGACCACCTGCTACGCTTAATTTATTCAGATTCGTTTTCGGAGACGCCTGTAAACGCTTGCGAGCGGATGGGGATTTCGGCGCCCTCAGGGGTGACCATCACAGCGCCGACCTCCGGCTGGGCCAGGTGGCCGATGATATCGTAGTCCTGGAAGTCGCGGCGGAAGGTTTCAGCCTGCGCAATCGGAACGGTGAAGAGGAACTGGTAGTCGTCGCCGCCGTTCATGGCGGCCGTCACCGGATCCATGTCCAGCTCTTCGGCCATATCGAACGTATCCTGCGAGAGCGGAATCTTCTCCAGGTAAATCTTGGCGCCGAAGCCCGTGGAGGCAGCCAGCCGCAGCACGGCGTCGCCCAGTCCGCGGGTAACGAACGAACCGGTGGAGGGGAATATTTTGGAATCGATGAAGCGTGAGACGGTATTCGGCTTGACCTCGGGGCTGAGGTAGGAGGCCAGGATGTGGCGGTATTTGCTCAGGTCGGGCTGCTTGCCGTCGCGGTTGAAGGAGGCCTTCTCGCGCTCGAGCACGTGCATACCCATATAGGCTGCGCCAACCCGCCCGGAGAGGCAGATCAGATCCATGTTGGCGGCTGCAGGCAGCTTGCCGAGCACGGTGGGCTTCTGTGCGCCGGAGGCTGCTATGCTGATGCAGAGCCCGTTGAGGCTGGGATTCAGATCGAGCGAAAGCTGTGCGAGACCGTGTTCACGGGCGCCGGCCAGCACCCCCTGCCAGAACTCCTGCACATCTTCAAAGCAGAACCGGCTGGAGATACCTAGGTTGAAAGAGGCGGCCACCGGGGTGCGGAAAGCGGCGTACAGATCCCCCAGTGCATAAAGCAACGCTTTGTACCCCAGATGCTTGAGTGGAGTATAAACCAAATCGAAATCGATTCCCTCGAGCAGGATCTTGTGTGCCGAGGCCACCGCGCCCTGCGACTTTTCGTCCAGGCGGAGGATGCCGCTGTTGGTGAAACCGGAATTCTCAAAAAGGCGCCGGAGCACCTCTTCCTTGCCAAGTGTGGAGATTTCTGTACGCATCATAGGTTAGCCAAAGATTACAGGACAAAAATACCAAAATTTGCGAAAACACCGGACAGTTCCTATCTTCGCCCTATGAAACGTCTGTTTGATTCGGCAGCCCGGGTCCTCGCGCGGATAGGCTGTCTGGCCATGATCCTGATGGTGGCAGGCTGCTCCGGCAGCCGCGCGCCCAAGACGGCCATCATCGCTCACCGCGGCTTCTGGAACTGCGAGGAGGCGGCTTTCAGTGAAAATTCCATCGCTTCGCTGCGAATGGCGCAGGAAAAGCATTTCTGGGGAGCTGAGTTCGACCTGCAGCTCTCTGCCGACGATACGGTGATGGTGAACCACAACTCCAGCATTCGCGGCATGCGGATCGCCAATCACCCTTACAGCGATTTCATTGAGTTCTATCTGCCCAACGGCGAGCGTCGCCCCACCTTGAACGAATACCTGGACCAGGGTGCGAAGTGCAAAACCACCATGCTGGTGATTGAACTCAAGCCGCAGGAAACCCCGGAGCGGGAAGACCGGCTGACTGACCTAACGCTTGAAGCGCTCAAGGCGCACGACCTGTACGACCCTTCGCGGGCCATGTTCATCTCCTTCAGTCTCCATGTGTGCCAGCGAATTGCAGAGCTGGCGCCCGAGTTTGGCAACCAGTATCTGGGCGGCGACCTCTTTCCGGAGGAACTGGTGGCGATGGGCATCAACGGCTGGGACTACAACGCCCGTATCGTGGAGGAGCACCGCGACTGGGCGGAGCGCTCCGCGCAGCTGGGCCTGAGCACTAACGTCTGGACCGTGAACAAAGCCGAACCGGCGCGCAACTTCATCGAAATGGGCGTGCAGGCGATCACCACCAACGAACCGCTGATGGTCCGTCAGTTGCTCGGCCGTCGCGAAAAGAAACGTTAATCCTAAAATAATCCGAAGACCGCGCTGCCGCTTCCCGACATGGAGGCGTAGCATGCGCCGCGTGCATAAAAGTCCGCCTTGATGCGGGCCAGCTCGGGGTGTGCGGCAAAGACGGAGGACTCGAAATCGTTAACCAGACAGTCGCGCCACTCGGAGACGGGGCGTGACAGGGCTTCGCGCAGGGATATCCCCGATCGAGGCAGAGCGTCGTCATACCCGGCTTCGACCGGGTATCTCGGCGTAACGCCGGCGTAGGCCTCACGGGTGGAGACGTGAATGCCCGGATTCGTCACTTCTATGCGGAATTTCGTCACATCGATCTCATAGGGAACTAATACCTCCCCCCGTCCGGAGGCCATCATGGGCCGATTGTAGATGAAAAAGGCGCAATCGCTTCCCAGCCGGGCCGCCAGGCTACAGAGCAGTTCGTCACTTAGTCCCAGACCGAACATGTCGGAGAGCATTCGCAGAGTGAAGGCCGCATCGGCGCTGCCGCCGCCCAGTCCGGCCCCCGCCGGAATACCCTTCCAGATATGAATAGCCACCGGCGGAATGCCGTAGCACTCGTGAAGCAGCTGCCAGGCGCGCATGCAAAGGTTGTCGCCGCCGTCACCGCCCTCTCCAAGGTCCATTCCGTAGAGATGCATCTCGGGCGCAGCCGCCGGCACAATCTCCAACACATCGTGCAGGCCATGCCAGGGAATGAAGAGACTCTCCAGGTCGTGATACCCATCTGGCCGCTTCCGCAGGATGTGCAGGCCCAGGTTCAGCTTTGGATTCGGGAAGGTAATCATCGCTTTTCCTTGAAAAAGTTCAGCATCAGCGCGCTGCACTCGTCGGCCAGGACGCCGGAGCGAACCTCCGTGCGCGGATGCAGCAGGGAGGGCTGATAGAGCGAATAGCCCCGGCGCGGATCGGCGCAACCGTAGACCAGGCGCGGCAGCTGGGCCCAGTTCAGTGCGGTGGCGCACATCGGACAGGGTTCCACCGTAACATAGAGGGTGCAGTCACTCAGATACTTGCCACCCAGATACTCGGTAGCGATGGTGATGGCCTGCATCTCGGCATGGGCGGTGGGGTCGCGCAATGCTTCGGTCAGGTTGTGGGCTCGTGCGATAATGCGCCCTTTGCAGCAGACCACGGCGCCGATGGGCACCTCGCCCGCCGCGCGTGCCGCCTCGGCTTCCCGCAGCGCCTCGCGCATCATCTGCACGTCTTTGTCCTGAATGTTTTTATCCATCGTCTCCATTTCCGTAAACGTAACCATTCGTTTTTAAACGCAAGCTTCCGTAAGCAAACGTAATTATCCGTAACTAAACGTTTAAACCTCCTCCAACCGTCTCAAAATCTCCTCGAGTGGCGCATCCTTGCAAATCACCCGTTTCTCGGAATCCAGCAGATAGAGCGAGGGAATCGCACGCAGCAGATAGATGCTGTCGCCGCGGATCACGCAGTCGGCGTCAAAAGCATTGATCCACTCTTTGGGGTAGTGCGACATATAGGCGAACCATTCACTCAGGTCTTCGTCCGGATAGACGTTCAGCACCTTGAGCGACCCGTCCTGCAGCTGCGCCTGCACCGCCATCGAACTGCTCAGCGCATCGATGATCTCCTTGCAGTTGTGGCATCCCGGGTTGCTGAAGAACATCAGGATGCGCTCTGCCTGAATGCCGTGCAGCGTGCCGGTACGCCCGTTTCGCAGGGTGTAGGTAAAATCGGCCGCCACCGTGCCCAGGCGGTTCAGCGAGAAGAGCGGATACTCGCGCTCGGTGCGGATGCGGATGTCATCCTTGATATCGGGCCACGCGAGCATGTGCCGCATCACCGGGAGGTAAAACTCTTCGTTTCGGTAGGGCGAATTGACATCATACAGGTATTTCTCTTCCAGCGACAGGATCCGCTCCAGCACCCGTGCGGAGGTGTCGCGACTGGATTCAGAGCGTTCCGCCTGCGTCAGCAGGGTGTCCTGCGCGCGCTCCATGACGGAAAGTGAAACCATGGGCAGCAGCGTGACGTAGTTGACGAAAGCCTGCTCGGTCATCTCGGCGCTGTAACGTTGCGGCGCCTCGAAATACTTGTTCCACCAGCGCACCACGGCATACTCGGCACGCTGGGTGGCGTCGGTTACCATGGCCGGCGGTTCCGGATAGGGAAAACTGGTGGCCATGGGCAGCGCTTTGGGCGCACGGCCGCCGCACGCGGAAATTGTCAGCGCGAGGCAGAGCAGCAGGGGCAGCGCGGGGAATCTTTTCATCGTTTTTATGCCAAAATGTCAGTCGGCCGCCGCTGGCACTCAATTTGCCTTGCATAGGGCCGTAAATCGAAACAAAATTACTTAAAATATTACGATTATGATAAAACCATTGGCAGACAGAGTTCTGATTGAAGCCAAAGAGGCTGAGACCAAGACCGCTAGCGGACTGATTATCCCGGACACCGCAAAAGAGAAACCCCAGCAGGGTACCGTCATTGCTGTCGGAAACGGCAAGAAAGATGAACCGATGGAACTTTCCGTCGGCGACGAAGTCCTGTATGGCAAGTATGCCGGCACCGAAATTACGGTGGATGGCAAGAAGTATCTGATCATGCGCCAGTCCGACGTGGTCGCTATCGTCAAATAATTTAAAAGTAAAGCACTATGGCAAAGGAAATCAAATTCAATATCGATGCGCGCGACCTGATGAAACAGGGTGCAGACGCATTGGCTAACGCAGTGAAGGTGACCCTCGGTCCGAAGGGTCGCAATGTTGTGATCGACAAGAAGTTCGGTGCACCGCAGGTCACCAAGGACGGTGTTACGGTCGCCAAGGAAATCGAACTGGAAGACCGCTTCCAGAACATGGGTGCCCAGA
>JAFSWO010000104.1 GCA_017450165.1 Bacteroidales bacterium
AGCAGAGGGTTCCGTAGCCGTCTTTGAGCATTCGCAGATAGGGATTGAAAAAATCCGCCGGAGTCATCTCCTCGATGGTTTCGCGGCCATGGAGCCAGACGGCCATACTCTCGTTGAAGGGGTCGTCGTTCATGTCGCCCATCACCACGATCTTGATGCCCGGGAACTCCTGCTCCAGTTCCTGCGAACGGTTGTAGATGATCTCCGCGCAGCGGGAACGCAGGTCGGATCCCTTGCCGCCGATGCGTGAAGGGGTGTGCGTGACGAAAAAGGCGAACATCTCGCCGTCAATCGTGCCGCGCACCATCAGGATGTCACGGGTGCGGAAATAGTCCTGTTCGGCCGGGGTGAGGGTGATCTCCACCTTCGTGTTCTCGAAGTTGAAGGGAATACTTTCACTGGCGATATAGGTGAACTGCTCGGGCTTGTAAAGCAGCGCCACGTCCACACCGCGGCGGTCGGGACCGTCGTAATGGATGATCTGGTAGTTGGCCGCTTCGATTTCCGGCTGATAGATGAGATCCTCAAGCACGAGACGGTTCTCGATCTCACTGACGCCCAGAATAGTATGCCAGCGACCGTTGTCGTCGTGCATGGCGCGGATAACGGTGGCCATGTTGTGGAGCTTCTTCTTGTACTTGACCTCGGTCCACTGGTTCTTTCCTTCCGGAAGATACTCCTCGTCGTTCTTGGCGGGATCGTCGTAGATATCGAAGAGGTTTTCGAGGTTGTAGAAGCCGATGACATAGTGCCGGGTGGCGCCGGCAGTCCGGTTTCCTTTCTGTGCGGTGGCCGTGAAGGAGAAGGCCAGCAGCAGGGTGATCAGGTATAGGATACGTTTCATAGTCAAATCATTATTTCCACCAGGAGTCTATGGTTGATTCTACTCGGGCGGCGCTTTCTTGGCCAATCTTGCCGGGAAGGTGCACGAAGAAATCGAACCCCGTGCGGGCTTCCAGATCGTCAATCGTCGTACTCTGAGCCATCACGGTGGACTCGTTGGCGGTGTATTGCTGGTGTTCGAACCAGAAGCCGATGGCGGTGTAGCCGCCCGTGGAGCCGGTGATGCCCAGCGTGCCGGTCTTCTTGTAGCCCAGCAGGGCCTTGTAATAGCCCGTCGGGACGGTTACTTTCTTGCGGTCGTTGTCGTAACAGTATTCCGTGCTGCCTTCCACCGTGCAGCCGGTCACGACGTAGAGCGTGTCGAATCGGCGCGACCAGTTGCGGACCTTGCCCTCCAGTACGCTCCAGGCCCCGGAATTGAGGCTGCTGCGCTGCGGGGTCATGTTGGTGCCGTAGAAGGTCTGGACGTTGGCATCGTAGGAGAGGCGGTCGGCCGACGGAATCTGGTGTCCGCGGTCGCATCGGCCCGCATTGCCGGCTGAAAAGGCGCTGAAGACCACGGGCTGCATCTTGCGCGGAACCTTGGGATCCAGTCCCCAGACGTTGGTTCGGTCGCCGTAGCTGATGGCCCAGGCGTTGAGCGGATAGGCCACCCAGAGCGCCACGAGGTGTTCCGGATCCCATCCGTAGGAGTAGTTGCGGGTGGTTTTGTCGCCGATCTGCATGCCGTGCGAGAAATAGTAGAGCCCCTCGGTATTGGTAGCCGGCAGTTCCATCCAGGCTCCCAGTTCGTCGGAAACCAGTTTGTCCGGCAATTGGGAACCCGATCCGGAGGTGCGGCCGGCCTGCACGAAGCGGACGGAGGCGCTGGACGAAGCGCATTGGGCAATCAGCGTAAAGGCGCGACTGTCCGGGCTCGCGTTGGCAATCCAGTTGAGAACCACGTCTTTGCGCGTTCCCGAACCGGAATACTCCACCTGCTCGATATCACTGCCGAAGTAGGCCCATGGAGTGAAGTCGCCATCCGTCTGGCCGTCGAAGACCAGTGTCAGCGTCCAGTCGCCGGTAGATTCTACCATGACGAACTGGTTGGAGGGGGTGGCGTCGGCGCTCTCTGTGCGGAGCGTCAGCTTGACTGCACCGTGTCCGCCGCCGCAGGCTGCCGCCAGGAGCATCATTCCCAGCAGCGCCGCGAACTGCAGCAGGATTCTATGGAGCCGTCCGGTCATTATTCTGCGTTGATACCGAAGATGACGGCGCGGAGACCGCCGGTCTGGGTTTCAAAGGTGACGGCCGTATCTTCGTTCACCGGACCGCCTAAGTCGAAGGTGTACCAGTCGTTGTCGGTGATGGTGGTGATGGTGAAAGGCGAGTTGCTTGCCACGCCGGAATTCTGTTTGACGGTGAACTCCTTGGAGGTGGATGCCGTACTCACTTTCAGCTTGCCGTCGATTCCGTTCCAGCCCAGCGCATAGAAGTTGAGTTTGCTCTTGCCCGCCGGCACGGTGACGGTGCAGACGCCTGCAATCGAGGCGGTTCCGAGCTTCACGGCATCGTACTGGTTGTTATCGATATTGACCTTGGCCGCAGTGCCCTTGTTGCCCAGCGTCCAGGAAAGGCTGCTGGTGAAGGGATGCGAAGCCGTCGTCGGTACGCCGGCGCCCGCTTTGTGGGAGACATAGACGGCCGGAATGGTTCCGCCGGCCTCCACACGGTTGCCGTAGGCGTCGCGGAGCGTATAGATGGTCAGGGTGTCGGTCGCCTTGACGCCGGTCTGGTTGAAGCTCTTGTCGTTGCTCGATGCGTAGGCCTTTACCACGCCATAGACGTAAACCGTGTCGGTCGCATCTTCCAGGATCAGGTTGCCGTAGGTGGTGTTGATCAGTTCCTTGACGAGACCCGTCAGTTCGTACCACTTGCCGTCTCCGGGCTGAGCCGCACGGAATTCGGCGATCGTGGCTTTGGTGACGGTAGCCGGATCCGGACCGCCCGTAGGTGTCACCGGACCGCCGCCGTTCGACTTGTACCACTCGATATAGCCGTTCATCATCTCGACCTTGGTGGCACCGGTGTTCGCGTTGGTGTAGAGGTAGTAGTGACCCACTACAGCGACGGAGTCGCCAGCAGCTAAAGTACTGTAATTCTTGATGTTATCTGTTCCGTAGACATAGACGCTGCCCGTCTCGTCCTTGACGTCGTAGTTGCCGTAGGTGGTATTGACGCTGCCCGAGACGACACCCTTGAGGCGATACCAGCCCTCCGTGTCGGTCAGCTGGGCGAAGGCCGCGCAGGTGATGTCGGTGATGTCGGTCGGACGTTCGTTGCCCGCTCCGGCCTTGCGCCATTCGATATAGCCGTTCATCATCTCGACCTTGGTGGCGCCGGTGTTCTTGTTGGTGTATAGGTAGTAGTGGCCCACCACGAAGATCGAATCGCCGGCGGCGATGTCGCTGTGTTCAGCGATATTGTCCACGCCGTAGACATAGACGGCGCCCGTCTCGTCCTTGACGTCGAAGTTGCCGTACTGCGTATTGATGGTGCCGCTCACGACGCCCTTGAGCCTGTACCAGCCTTCCGTGTCGGTCAGCTGGTTGAAGTCGGCGCAGGAGATGTCGGTGATATTGGTCGGACGGATCGCGCTGCCCTCGGTAATCTCCTCGATGGTGGCGTTCTTCATCTCGACTTTGCCGTTGTAGGTGGTCTTGGGACCGGTTACGCTGATGTGCGCACCGCTCTTGATCTTATCCTTGAAGGCGTCGAGGTTCGTGCAACCGTAAACATAGACGCTGCCCGTCTCGTCCATCACGTCGAAGTTTCCGTAGGTGGTGTTGATGCTGCCGGAGATGGCACCCTTCAGACGGTAGATGTTGCCATCGTCGTCGGGCAGGGCTGCAAATGCTGCGCAGGTGATGTCGATAATCCCGTCATCCACGCCTTCAGGGCCGGTCTGGTGGAGATAAATGCTCTCCATCGTAGGGCCGGCTATGAAGAGCAGCTCTGCGATACGGTCGTAGCCCACATTCTCCGGGATGGTGACCGTAATGCTCACCGGATCTTCAGAAGCAACGCCCGATTCGGGATCGACGAGCGCCCAGGAGGGGATTTCATCGATCTTCCAGTCGCGTGAAGTCTCAAGCAGGATCCTGGCCTCGCCGCCGATGGCGTCGAAGTGCAGGGTGTCGCTGCTCACCTGACGGCTGAGCGAGATGAAGGGCGACCGCCACGCCGGCTGCTGTTCGCAACCGATGGCTCCCATCAGCAGCGCTACGATTGCTAGGATGCAAAGATGTAAGCGTTTGATTTTCATATAACTGTGTTTAATTTGTTTCTTTTCTCCCACGTGCGTGTACAGGCCCGCGCAACGCGCATAATCGTACAAATGTACGCAGTTTTGCGCACATTGACAGACCACGCGAAAAACTCTTATCAACAGAAAGTAAACAGTCTATTCCTGACTGTCTCCTTTTAGGAGATCCAGATAGCCTGGGATGGCTTTCCCGCCCGTTTTGTGCAGGTCTTTGCGGTCGGAAACGACCACCAGCACTTCACCGGACGGGGTGAGGGTAAACCACCAGCCGTCGTAATCTGCGGATTGGCGCCCCTTGGTGAGGTGTCCGCTGAACCGGTAGTCGTAATAAGCTGTTTGCGAGAGATTTGCCTCCATCGACCTGCGGAGGCTGTCGATTCCCATCAGGATGCGAACACCGTTCTTCATGGCCTGCAGTTTGAGCGCTGCGTTCTTGGGCTGTCCGTCGGTTTTGTAGCGGACGTACAATTCTTCATTCTTCTCGATCTGGCGTTTGAAAACCTCTTCCCGCCGGTCGAATTCCGTTGCGAATGTGGTGGAATCCACAAGCTTCAGATCCGTCAGCATGAACTGGCATCCCGCAGGATTGGAAGCCAGAATATGGGCTGTGAGTGCCTGTGCGATGGGGTTTTTGTCAAATTTGCTGCCGCAGGCAGCGAGGACCAGCGTGGCAAGAAGAAGGGTGAGCGTACGTTTCATGCAGGCAAAGATAGCAAAAAAGAGAGCGGCCGGTGAGGTCGCTCTCGATATTCTGTAAAAAAGTCTGTTACAGGTAGAAACGGACGCCGATGTTGCCGCCGGTGTTCACGCCGATCTGGAAGTCGGTGTCGTTCTTGTTGGTAGCGAATGACAGGTTGCCCAGCGAGAAGTCGAAGGCAAGAAGGTCATTCAGGCGATACTCGAAGGCAATGAAGCTCAGGTCAATACCGAAGGTGAACGGATCCTGGATGACGAAGTCTAATCCGAGGGTCGGGGTGTAGTAGAAGCTGCTTGTGATAGGAACGAAGTAGGAAACGCTCGGAGTGAGGGTGACCGAATTGCCGCCGTTGGCAGTGAAGGTAGCGTCCAGACTGACACCGAGGTTGTCGATTACGAAATAGGTGAAGCCGGCACCGAACTCAAAGGTGGTGGCGTCCATCGTAATGCCGAGGGTCTTGTCCGTGGTGTTCCAGTAGTTGAAAAGAGTGGTGGCTTTGATGGCCATGTCGCCCTGATTCTGGGCAAATGCGTTTGCACCGAGGATCAATGCAGCAGCAAGGGTAAAGAATTTCTTCATATCGGTAAAAAAAGTTTAGGTTGTCCGAATATTGATTCGGCAAATTTAATAAATCATCCCTTAATTTGTTACTTTTGAAGAAAATTTTCTCGGAACAGCAACTATGGACGATCTTGAAATTTTGAAGGATCTTCCGGAAATTCATGCAGGATTTCCCTCTCCTTCACAGGATTATATGAAGGGAGTCATTGACCTCAATAAAGAATTGGTTCACCACCCGGCGGCCACTTTTTACGGACGTGTCGTGGGGGATTCGATGGTGGATGCAGGCGTCCAGGAGGGCGATGTCCTGATTATTGACAAGGCGCTGGAGCCGGCTGAAGGAGATCTCTGCGTCTCCTATGTGGACGGCGATTTCGCCTTGAAAAGGCTCTCGCTCACCGACCCTTCCGGCGGCGACGAAAAGGGTGTCTGGCTGTTGCCGGCCAATCCCAAGTACAAGCCCATCAAGGTGGAGGAGGGGAATGACTTCCTTATCTGGGGTGTCGTGACGTACATCATCAAACGGATGCGTTGAAATGGCCTGTTTCGCGCTGGTTGACTGCAACAACTTTTTCGTCTCCTGCGAGCGTGCGTTCCAGCCGCAGCTGGAGGGGCGTGCCGTGGTTGTGCTCTCCAACAACGACGGTTGTGCGGTGGCGCGTTCGAATGAGGCTAAGGCACTGGGTATCAAGATGGGGACTCCATTCTTTCAGTTGCAGAAACTGGTTGCATCCGGCAGACTGGAGGTCCGCTCTTCCAACTATACGCTCTATGGCGACATGTCCGCCCGCGTAATGGGAATCCTGCGGGAAACCGACCCGGCGCTCGAGGTCTATTCCATCGACGAGGCCTTCCTCCATCTGGACGAGGTTGCACCGGAAAAAAGGCGTGAACTGGCCCTTTCCCTGGTGCGGAAAATCCGCCGTTGGACGGGGATTCCCGTGAGCATTGGAATCGCTCCGACCAAGACTCTTGCGAAGGTAGCGGCCCGCTTCGCCAAACGCTATGCCGGCTATCGCGGCGTATGCGAGATCGATACCGACGAACGGCGTCGTAAAGCGCTGTCACTTACGGAAATCGGAGATGTTTGGGGAATCGGCTGGCGGGGTGCACCCAAGCTGATTTCGCTGGGGATTACCACGGCATCGGCCCTGGTGGAAATGCCGGAAGATTGGGTCAAGAAGCAGATGGGTGTCGGCGGTTTGCGGACCTGGCGGGAGCTGCAGGGAATCGTCGCGCTCGATGCCGAAAAGCCGGAAAGCCGCAAGAGTATCTGCACCTCGCGCTCCTTTGCCGAGATGATCACTTCGTTTGATGAGCTGCGGTTGCGGGTGGCCGATTTCGCAGCGCTCTGTGCGCAGAAACTGCGGCGTGACGGCTCCGTAGCGCGAGAGGTGGGCGTCTTCATCCATACGAACCGTTTCCGTCCGGAACTGCCTCAATATTGCCCGTTCCAGAGTATTGTGCTGAAGGTTCCCGCCAACAGTACGCACCAGATCGTGGGTGCGGCACTCGAGGCGGCATCCCGCATCTATCGGCCCGGTTATGCCTATAAACGCGCTGGTGTACTGGTAGACGATATCGTCCCGGCGGAGGCCGCCACTGCGGAGCATACGCTCTTCGAGGATCCGGAAAAGATTGCGGCTGCTGTCCGTCGTCGCAAGAAAGAGAACCAGATTTCCGCGCTGATGGATGCCGTCAACAACCCCTCGTCACCGATTCTGCGCCTCGCTGCCCAGCACACCGGTCCCTATTCAGAGGCCATCCGCCACGACCACGCTTCGCCCCGCTTCACCACGCACTGGAACGAACTCCTGGAAATCCACTAGCCGCTTCGCCGGCGGGTTTTGCCTTCGCCCCAGGTGAAGTGCTGTTTACGTCCCATTTTGTTGGACGAGAACGTCATTTTGGGCCGTTTTTGCTGTTCACGTCCCCATTTTTGGGACGCAAACAGCACTCAATGGCCTCAATGTTGACTCTAGATTCTTAGAACCAAGATACTCCAGCCGGCCAGCTGGGGAAGCGGATGCTAGTTCGAGGCCCAGGTGATGCGCTCCCAGATGGGGCGGGGGATAAGCTGCCAGAAGGCAACAAGTAGTCGGTAGCGCCAGTCGAAGATCAGAATGCGTTTGCGGCGGCGCAGTCCGCGAAGGATGCATCGGGCGGCTTTCTCGCGTGTGATCAGCATCGGGTAGTGCTTCTCGGGGTTGAGCAGATCGGTGGCCACGAAGCCCGGACGAATGTCGGTCAGCCGAATCGGAAGATGCTCCATGCGAGCGAGTTGAGACAGCGCGGAGAGATAGGTGCTCTGCATCTTTTTGGTGGCCGAATAGGCCGGCGCCGTGCCGAGTCCGGCAGTGCCTGCGACAGACGAAATAACGGCGATATGCGCCTTGCGTTTTGGCCCGTACGCATCGCCGGAAGCCTTCACATAATTGATGAAATGGTCCACCATCCGGACCATTCCTTCGCAGTTGGTACGGATCATCGCGAGCTCCGTCTCTATGTCCAGTTTCCGGTTCTGAAAACCGATTCCCGAGGCATGGAAGAAGAGGTCCGGCACGCCTGTCTCTGCGAGCAGGTTGTCCAGCGCCGTCTCCGCCTCCGGCTGCGTCACATCAATCTGTGCAACAGCCACTTTCTCCGCGCCAAACTGCGCCTTCAACTCCTCCAGTCGCTCCACGCGCCGCCCGGCCACGCCCACCTTCCATCCGCTCTCAAGCAGCTTCCGCGCCACCTCCCGTCCAATCCCGGAGGTAGCCCCGATCACAATTGCGGTTTTTGGCTTGCTTTTCATGGCCTATTCAACAATGGCGGTAATATTGCTGGCATAGGTGCTCCACGGCGATGTGGCCTTGTAAGTGTCAACCGCTGCCGCTGGAACGTAGAATGTGGGATCAAATACTCCATTTGCATTCGTCAGCCTGCTGCTTCCTATGCTTGGTGGATTAATTGCTCGAATGGTAATGGCGATTGTTGTGCACTCGTTGAAAATGTCGCAACCGAGACTGGTTACATTACTTCCTATACAGACACTTCTTAGAGCAGCGCATTTTGAGAAAATGCCATTACCGGTCGTTTCAATTCCGCTCAAATCGGCAGAATCGAGCGATGTGCATTCTCGGAAGCATTGATAAGGAATAGTGGTCCAATTGGAGACATCTGCGGAAGTCAAGGATGTCGCCGACAGAAATAACTCATTACCAAGCGTGAGCCCACTGCGGTTGATTCCGGCAGGAAGACTGGTGAGTCTTGATTGATAAAAACAACGGGCCCCGAAATTGGTGATTTGGGAAACGTCGATCTTGCTGCCGTCCGTCAGGGATGCGCAACCCTGGAAAGCATTATTTCCAATTTCGGTGATGCTGGATCCGAAATCGACCTCTTCAAGAATGTCCCAGCCGACGCAGAAATAAGCCGGAACGGATGTCCACGAATCTGGGAATGTGATAGACGTGATGGGACATCCGGCGAAGGCGGAGGCAGTACCCTGATAGGTTATTCCACTACGGTCCCATCCGGTTGGAGGAGCGGTGAATCCGCAGTTTCTAAAGGCGTAGTAAGCGATGGTTGTCACATTTGAGGGAATATCCGCGGTGGTGAGCGATGTGCAGTTAAAGAAGCAGTCGCGAGGTATTGTGGTGAACGAGGGATTCGTGGGGAACACCACCGTTTCAAGAGAAGAACAACCATCGAAAGCATTGTTCTGCAGCGTTGTCATCGATGACGGAAGCGTAATGGACTCTAGCGCGGTGCAAGCATTGAAGCAGTAGGATGGAATGGTCGTGATGGTCGGATTTGCTCCAAAACTGACCGTCCTCAGGGCGGTGCAGTTGTAGAACACATAGATGCCCAGTGTAGTCAACGATTCCGGTAAGGTAATGGATGTGAGGGACGAACAACTCCTAAACGCATTTGCGTCAATCCTTGTGACTGATGTAGCTGGCATCGTGATGGAACTAAGTCCGCTACCCTCGAATGCATTCTGATAGATAGTCGTAACCGTCGAAGGAAGGGAAAGAGTAGACATCGCCCGGCAATTTTTGAACGAATACTGTCCGATTGTCACGAGTCCGCTGTTCAGCGTGACCGAAGAAAGATTCGTGCAGCTTTCGAACGCACTGTTTCCGATGCTGGTGGTACCGGGACCAAAGGTGACCGACGTAAGTCCTGTCCAGTCGCGGCAGAAATCGCTCGGAACGGAAGTCCATTCATCGGGGAAGGTTAGCGAAGTGATGGGGCATCCCTTGAATACATAGGAACCCCATGTAATATCGCTTCTATTGCATCCGGAGGGGAGTGCTGTGAAACCGCAGTTCAGGAAAGCGTAGTTGTTGATATTGGTTACGTTTGAGGGAATCGTTGCGCTGGTCAGCAGGGTGCAGCCATTGAAACAGTAGTTGGGAATAGTTGTGAATCCAACGCTCGTGGGGAGCGTGACGCTCGCCAGATGCGTACATCCTTCGAATACGCGTTCTCCCAGCGTGTTGACACTGGAAGGAAGCACGAAAGCTGTAAAGGATGTACAGCTGGCGAAAGCGTATTTGCCGATTGACGTGACTGTTGCAGGAAGATCAATCTCGGGGAGCGATTGGCAGGAGGCAAAGCCCTTTTCACCGATGGAGGTCAAATCCGCATTGAAGGTGACGGAAGTGATCTTGCGGCAAGCGTTGAACATTCCGTCAGGAATGGCGATAACATCGTTGAAGGTAACGCTGGTGAGTGAATCACTGGCTTCAAAGATATAACCGCCCATTTCAGCCGGGGTGTGGTCAAAGATTACTTCCTTGAACTTGGCATATTTGAAAGCCAAGCTTCCCAGGTGTTCGAGCGCATCCCAAATTCTGAAAGTTCCATTGATTTTGACACTTTGAAAAGCAGTATCACCGATATAGGTGACGTGTGACATGTCTCCGGGAACGAATTTGTAGCAGTTCACAAAGGCGTTTTCGCCTATGGATGTAAGGCCATCCGGGAAGTTGACCGACTCCAGGTTGGAGCACTCGCCGAATCCTCTATTACCAATGGATGTGACTGTATTAGGGATTGTTACGGTCTTGAGATTATTGAGGCCACGGAAAGCGTAATAACCGATTGTGGTCACAGTGCCCGAGAGTGTAATCACCCCCGTCTTGGTTTCAGTGTCGAAGGTGTGACTCACGACGGTAAGTCCTTCGCCGAGTACGGATGCATCCGATCCGCCGGTGAAAACGTTGGGTTTCGTGGTGTTGGTCGTGGTATAGGTGATTATTGCACTCTCGTTACGGAATGCGGGACTGGAGATATTTATCGGGGTTATCTTGCTCCGTTCCACGACAATGGTCTTGTTGGCAGTCAGCGTGCAGGTCGTGCCGTCCGTTGCTTCCACGATAATGCGCAGTTTCCCGTATTCAGCTGCCGGAACTGTGATAAAGAAGGTGGTAAAGTTCTCCGTATTCAACGCCACCGGGCTGCCGCAAATCAGCGTCGTACCGGCGTTGCCAGACGATATGACCGCAGCGTTGCTGCTGACCGTGAAGCGACCGCACATCGGCTTGGGCGTTTCGTCCTTGTCGACCAACGTGATGGAACTGACGCTCTTTTCGCCCTTGAGATTCAGCTGGATCAGGCCACACAGATTCTTGAAGGAGAGGGAAGGCGTGTCCGATTCGGCATACATCGGGAAAGCGTTGACACCGTCTGCGATATAAGTCTGCTCGGCCGGCAGGTCGTAATATCCCCAGCGGTCCCGGAGCGAGGCCGGATAAATAGCCTTGTAGAAGGGACTGGAACCGGCGGCTGCCGGGTTTGCTCCCGCAAACTGGCCTTTTGTTTCCCCCGGACCATAACCGGCGGGCTGTGCTTCGGTCTGGAGAGTTAGGGTTGAGCCGTTTATGTTGATGACATCTCCGACGGTCCATAGCACGGTGTAGGTGTCGTCGCCGTTGTCGGAGAGTTCGGTGCGGGTGGCGGAGCCTTCGGTGACGGCAGAAAAGACGACGACGTCTGCAGGTTCGCTGCCAGAGGGTTCCGTATTGGTTTTCTCACAGGAAAGGAGGGAGGCGCAGGCAATGGCCAGAGCGGTCCCGATCAGATACTTTTTCATAACGGGCTCCTCCTTAATCAAAATCGATATCTGAATAACCATCCCGAAGGCCGACACCTTCGGTTCCGTTGCCGGAATAACAGAACATTCCCTGGGGCGAAACGGTGAATGACTTGACTGCGGGGGCGCTGTAGGCGCGTTTCTCAATCCTTTCCATCTTGTGCTATTTTTGGATTCTTCAAAGATACCGTTTTTTGTTAACTTTGCCATAAACAATTCTTGTAGGGTATGAAAACACGTTTCCAGATTGTCCGGGCCGCTGCTGGCCTGATTCTTTTCCTTCTGATCTCCACCGCACTGGGCGCACAGACCCAACCGCCGCGCGTGACGCCGGCCGATGACGAGGCGCTCCTGCGCAACTGGTGCAAGACGCTGGGTTCGGACGAATTCGGCGGCCGGATGCCAATGACGCCCTATGAGACCAAAACCATTGAATATCTGGCCTCCCAGATGCGGAAAATCGGCCTTCAGCCAGCCTTCGAAGGAAGTTATTTTCAGAAGGTTAAGACGATTGGTGCGACTTGCCGCCTGGCCAAGGATCGCCTCCGCGTGAAAGGGGCGAAGAGGCGTGTGGATCTGCGCCAGCCGGAGGATCTGGTGATCTGGACCGCGCGGGCCACCGATCAGGTGAAACTGCCTGCAGCAGAGTTCGTTTTCTGCGGATTCGGGATCGATGCACCGGAGTTCGGTTGGAACGATTTTGAGGGCGTTGACGTGCGCGGCAAGATTATCATCGCGATGGTCAACGATCCCGGTTTTTATGACGCCGGGCTCTTTCAGGGCCGGAATATGACCTACTACGGCCGCTGGACTTACAAGTTCGAGCAGGCGCTGAAACTGGGTGCGGCGGGCTGTCTGGTGTTGCACAACACGGCGGCGGCCAGCTACGGCTGGAATGTGGCTGCCAACCACACGGGCAGCAACCTGGCGCTCTACGATGAAGCCACGGCCGACGCTGGCGAGCTCGCCATCACGGGCTGGCTTCACGAGGATGGTTGCCGCAAGATTTTTGCCGCGGCCGGCGTGGACTTCGAGGCGGCTATTGCTGCGGCCAAACGCCCTGATTTCAAGGCATTTCCGCTGAAAGCCAAGGGAAATGTAGTAATGGATGTTACCTATGAAATCAACGAGACCTGCAACGTGGGCGGTATCCTGCCGGGCCGTGACCTGAAGGACGAAGCGGTGGTTTTCAGCGCGCACTGGGACCACTTCGGATTCGGAGAGCCCGACGAGACGGGCGACGCTATCTATAATGGTGCTTCCGACAACGGATCGGGCATGGCAGCCGTGCTGCTGCTGGCCAAGCGCTTCGCCGAGCAGCCCGTGGCCCCGCGCCGCTCGATACTCTTCCTGATTCCGACACTGGAGGAGAGCGGTCTCTTCGGCTCCGAGTACTATTGCAAGCATCCGGTTTTCCCGATGGAAAAGACGGCGGCCTGCATCAATTTCGACTGCATCGCGCCCGAACCGCTGACGCATGACGTGTTGGTGTTGGGCGGCGGCAAGACTTATCTGGACGACTACCTGATTGCCGCTGCAGGCGCACAGGGACGCTATATCAAGTGGAATGACGACAACTCGGACGGCTGGTTCTTCCGCTCGGACCACTTCAATTTCGTCAAGAGGGGAGTCCCCGCCGTGGTCATCGAATTCGGCACCGATCTGGTGGATCCTTCGCGCCCGAACAAATATCCGCGTAAAGACTGGTACCACAAGCCCTCCGACGAATACCGCGAGGACTGGGACTTTGCCGGTACGCTGGCCCACATCCATCTGATGTACGCCGTCGGCCTCTCCGTCGCCAACCGATAAAATCAGCGTTCCGTGTGGTCAATGCGATGGCTCATTTTTTGCATAGAGGCGACGTAATCACACATTTACCGGATTGATATGCGCATCATTTTCAAATGGCTCGCCGCGATACTTCTTTTATTCATCTGCTTTTCGGCTAAGGCTCAGGTTGTTATCCTCAATGACAACGTCTTTCAAGGGCGAATGAGCGAGATTAAGGCGACGGTCCTGGATTCCCTGACCAACGAGCCGGTCTCCTTCGCATCCGTGTACGTGATTCCCTCCAAGGACACGACCATTACCAATTTTACCATCTCAGACGTTAACGGCCAGGCCAAGCTGGACGAGGTCCCTTATGGCAGCTATGTCTTCCACATAGAGATGATGGGCTACAAACCCTACGTCAAGGAGCAGTATTTCCGCGAACGCAAAGTGGATCTGGGCACCATCCGCCTGCAGGTTGATGAGCAATTCCTGGCGGCCGCCACGATTACCGATGTTGGCAATCCGATTGTCGTCAAGCAAGATACGGTGGAGTTCAATGCCTCCTCGTTCCAAGTGGGCGCCAACGCGATGCTGAAGGACCTGTTGCAACGAATGCCCGGCATGGAGATCACCTCAGACGGTAAGGTGAAGTTCAACGGCGAAGCGATCGACAAACTCACTGTCGGCGGCCGAACCTTCTTTTTCGACGATCAGAGTACGGCCTTGAACAACCTTCCGGCCTCGGTTGTCGATAAGATCCGCGTCATTGACCGCGAATCCGAACAGACGCGCGCATCCGGCATTCAGGATGGCAAGCGGGAGAAGGTGTTGGATGTCGGCCTCAAGAAGGAATACGAAAAGGGCTGGTTCGGCAACGTCGGCCTCAAGGGCGGTACGACGCTGGGCGATAAGAACGACAGCAATCCGCTTCGGGACGACCGCGGCCTGCTCTACAATGTCAATGCGCTGGCCTCCGCCTATACGGAAAAAGACCAGGTGACCTTGATTGCTAACGGCCAGAATGTGGATGTCACGAACGCGATCATCGTCGTCATCACTGAAAACGGTGAACGTACCAATTTGAATTCGGGCCTCTCCACAGCCGTCCAACTCGGCGTAAATGCCAATACAACCCGCATCAAGGACGTGGAGACCACGGTGAGCGCCAACTATAAATATATAGATACCGACTCCGGCACCAAGTCAGAACGGACCACCTACCAGGAGGACGGCGACCTGCGCGCGTCGTCAGAGGATCTCGGAAAACAGTATTCCAACACGTTGAGCACCGATTTGGAATTCAAGAAAGAGAAGGGGAAGGTGTGGTTCTTTGTGTCGCCCTCCTTCCGATATGTCCGCACGAATTCATTCTCCAGCGGAGAATCCGAATCCTTCCGTTCCGGCACTTCCGTGAACCGCTCGGAAAATACGACCAACAGTCAGTCGTCGAACAAATCGGCCAACTTCAATGCAAGCGTTACTTTCCGGGAGATTGGCGAAAAGAAAGGCAGGTCGCTCCGTCTGTTGGCGGACGTGGACTATGGCTCCAATTCCGGCCAGAGCGCCGAGACCTCCTCTCTTGAAACCTCGGGCGGAAAGGATACGAGAAATATGAATTATGATTCTGAGGGACAGTCATATAGCCTTTACGGCTCGATGCGCTATACTGAACCCTTCGGCGAGAAGTGGACCCTTTCCTCGGTGGCTGGCTACACCTGGTACAAGTTGGATAAGACGCGCGATGCGTTCGATGCTTCCGGCCGGAACGACTACTACAGTTCCGTGAGCCGGACCAACTATGTCGAACAGAAATACGACCTGACGGCTCAGTATAAGTTCGGAAAGCAGAGCTGGATAACCCTCGGAGGCAGTATGACGGGGGTACTCAACGAAACCTTCTCCAAAAGCTTTGGCATCGAAGAGGTTACCGGCAAGGATGAATGGCTCTGGACGCTACGGCCGACCCTGCGTTTCCAGCACAGTCAGGGCAATGACCGGATCCAGGCTTCACTGTACGGTTATACGCAGCAGCCCGGATCCACCCAAATACTTCCGGTCCTCAATATCTCGGATCCTGCGCGGCTCTCTCTGGGCAATATCTATCTGAAACCTTCGACGCAATCTTACTTCTATTCCATGTGGAACCGGAACAACAAGCAGCGTTTCTCGAACTTGATGGCCTATCTGTCCGCCTCTTTCACCACGAATCCAACGAGTTACGCCCGCTGGTACGACGCTGATGGCGTGCTGTATTCGATTCCGGTCAATTCCAGAAAGCCCAGTCTGAATGCCTCCCTCACGCTCAATTACTCGACGCCGCTCGATGCGAAAAAGAACTGGAGCCTTGATCTGGGGACTGCGGCATCCTATTCAGTTTCCGCCAGTTATCAGGCTACAACCTCGCTGAGCGCACTGGACAAGGACAACTTCGATTATGCGTCGTTCATGGCCGCTTTCTGGGGGAATGCCGCTGGCGACCGTTTCTATGGTGGCCTGAGCGGATTCGGGGAGAGTAAGACCCGCACCTTCAACCCGTATGCGAGATTCAGTCTCAAGTATAACCAGGAACACTATTCGTTCACGCTGGGCGCCAACACGCAGGGGCGCGTTTCCCGCTATTCGCTCGATCCCAGCATCAACATGAATACGCTCGACACGCGTCTGTTTGGCACGGGACGCTATACCACAGCGCATGAGTATGAGTTCATTACGGAGTTGACGTATGCCTTCTATCGGGGGTATGCTGCGGGGTACGGCCAGCCGGAATGGCGCTGGAATGCGGAGATTTCTAAGAACATCGGCGCGTTCAACCAGAGTCTTAAGGTCCACGATATTCTGAATCAGACCCGCAACCTAACCCACACGGTCACTGCCAACTACGAGGAGGATAGCTACAAGCTGGTTATGGGCCGATATATCCTCTTCGGCATCAAGTGGAACTTCGGCAAGATGAACGCCTCCCACAGCCGCAAGGCCCAGCAGGCCGCTATGCAAATGGTCTGGTAGTCGCTCCTAGCGCAGGATTTCTGAGAGAACGGTAAGAATTTGTTCACCACGCAGGTCGCGGCGCAGGATCGTGCCGTCGGGGGCAAAGAGAATCAACTGCGGGATGGCGTTGACACCGTAAATCTCTCCGGGAATCTTGCCAGCATCCAGAATCTGGGGCCAGGGCAGAACGTGCTCCGAGATAGCCGCTTCCGTATCGGCACGCGCATCATTCACGGCGATGCTGACAATCTCGAACTTTTTGCCGTGGAACTGCTTCCAGGCGCGCTTCAGGAATGGAATCTCGCGTTTGCAGGGGCCGCACCACGATGCCCAGTGATCCAGTAGGATATAGCGTCCGCGGCCCACATAGTCAGAGAGGCGAACGTCGCTGCCATCCGGATTGCCGCCGGGAATCAGATAGTCGGTGAACGGCTTGCCCGGAGCGGTCTGCTCCAGCGCCTGAATCGTACGGTAGCTGCGCTCCACGATATAGAAAGAGCGAACATCTTCGGCAAGCTCCTCGCGGCGCTGCAGGAACCGGGCGGCATCCCGATCGCCCAGATCCTCCATGGCCAGCGCGCCCATCAGGTCACTCGGGTGGGCGGCGACGAGCGAATCGGCAAGGTCTGCCTGCTGTTGCACGTAGGCGCGGTTCAGGCTGTCCCATGCAGCGTTGAATTCGGCGGGGGAGAGTGACTCTTTCTTGGCATTCAAAGCCTTGCGCGCTTCGTTGCGCTGCTGGAGATAGCCGTAATACTGGCTCTGGTAGGCAACGTATTGGTCCACCATCGGCGTGCCGGATGCGGTGCGTTCGTCGAGATCCACCAGCAGGCGACCGGGTTCGAACAGCGTCCGGATGCGTTTGTTGCCGATACCGATATAAACATAGCGTGCGACGTCGGCCTCGCCCTCGAAGCGGAAGCGGCCTTCGGCGACATTTGTCCCGGCCAGGGTATCCTGGGCCCCGAGATCGATCAGCCAGACGGGGGTTTCGTCCTCCACGGTGAAGATTCCGTCAATCGTGTAGCGGTTGGAATTGCACGCGACAGCCACCAAGGCCACCGCCAGCAGAAGAAGCGTCTTTTTCATAGCGACGACAAATGTAACACAATTCCCGACAGGGCACAAAAATAGGGAACAGCGGCTGCTGTTCCCTATTTTTGTGGCCCTTAGCAGATTTGAACTGCTGACCTCCTGCCTGTCAAGCAGGCGCTCTAAACCAGCTGAGCTAAAGGACCGGTTTGGAGCCGCGAAGATAGAGAAAAAAATAGAATCTGCAAAATCTTGCCGTTATTTTTGCCGATAATCTCCGGAATCGCTAAATTTGCTTTTTTATGGAAAGTGTAAAACCAAACGATCAACGATAATTTATGTCCAAGAAACCTTCACAGATTCGCAAGAACTGGCCCAAGTACCTGCTCCAGTGGGGCGTACTCGCTGCTTTGATCCTCTGCCTTACCGGTATCTGCGCTGCACTTTTCAGCAGCGAACCGGCAGATCCTGAACGTTACTGCCCCTTCGGCGGCATCCAGGCTTTCGTAACCTACCTGGTGCGCGGTTCACTGCCTTGCAGCATGTCCTCCGTGCAGATTCTGATGGGCCTCGCCCTCGCAGCGGCCGTCATCCTCTTCAGCAAACTATTCTGTGGCTATCTCTGTCCGGTCGGAACGGTGGAAGATCTGCTGACAAAGCTCCGCAAGGCGCTGAAGATTAAAGGATTTGAAATCACGAACGGCACGGTGGCTGACAAGCTGCTCCGCATCCTCAAGTATGCGCTGCTCTTCTGGATTCTCTACATGACGGTCACGGCCAGCGAACTCTTCTGCAAGAAACTCGATCCCTACTATGCAGTAGCTACCGGATTCAAGGGCGAAATCACCCTCTGGATGTCTATCATCTCGGTTTCTCTCGTGCTGCTGATGGGGCTCTTCGTGAAGCGTTTCTGGTGCAAGTATATCTGCCCGCTGGGCGCCGCTTCCAACACCTTGAAGTTCTGGATGTGGCTCGTGGTTTTGGCCCTCGTGGTCGTAGTTCTGGGGCTTCTGGGCGTGCATATTCCCTGGGTCTGGGTCTTCGCAGCCGTCTGCCTGCTGGGCTACCTGCTCGAGATCTTCAGCGGCCGTCCGCGCGGCCAGCTGCTCCACGTGATTGTGGACCAGTCGCATTGCGGCCGCCAGTGCTACTCCTGCCAGAAGAACTGTCCGTACCACATCAACGTGCCGCTGGAAGGAACGGTGGTCCGCAACGTGGACTGCGTCCTTTGTGGCGAATGTGTGGCTGCCTGCCCGAGCAAAGCGCTCTCGATTGGCTTCACGCCGCGTTCGGCACGCTGCGGCTTCATGAAATACCTGCCCGCTATTCTGACGACCGTCCTGCTGGCTGCCGCCATCATCATCGGCGGCAAGTTCGAACTCCCTACGATCGATGAAAACTGGGGAATCGAGGAGGGTATGAAGCTCGAAACCGTTAAGATTGAGAACCTTAAATCCGTCAAGTGCTACGGCAGTTCCATGGCTTTCAAGGCCCGTATGGAGGGTATAAAAGGTGTGCATGGTGTAAAGACCTATGTCACCAGCCACTCCGTAGTCATCAAATATGACCCGACCAAAACCACGGCTGAAAAGATTCAGGAAGAGGTTTTCGTTCCTTCGCATTTCCGTGTGAACAGCCCGGATCCCAAGGCTTACAGCTCGCTCAAAGTGCTGACCATCCGCACCGAGAAGATGTATGACCGCACGGACCTGAACCGGCTTGGTATGCAGTTCCGCCTGACGGGCAAGAAAATCTACGGTATTGATTCGCAGTACGACTGCCCGCTGATCGTCCGCGTCTATGTAGATCCGGAAGAGGAGGGGCTGGACGAGGCTTTCTTCCGTGAGACGGTGAACAAGAAGAGCTTGGATATGCCGGTCCATGGCGGTGGCGTTAAAGCGACCCCGATCGACATCGAGTTCGTCCGGATGGAAAAGGAGGTTGGTTCCATCGATATCAAGGAGTACCTGGAGATGATGTTCGACGGCTTCAAGGCTGAATACAAAGGCAAATACACCGAAAATGGCGAGACGGTGATCCGTCCGCGCACCGAGGACTACGCCGGCAAGCCGCAGTTCTTCTACGAGCTTGTGGATCAGAATTATGAGAAGCCCATCGTCAAGCGGATGCTGCCCTATCTGAGCAACCATGTTTCCAAGGAAGAGGGCGTCATCGGTACCTATCTCTGCCTGAATGAAGACCTGTTGCCGTGCATCCGTATCCGCTATGCGGCTCCGATGACAGAACAGCGTCTCTGGGAACTGATTACGATGCCCGTCTGGACCATCACCTACAAGGAGGATGATGTCCGCGAAGAGTCTGCAAAGATGACCTTTGACGCACCCGGCACCTCGCATCGCTGGGTAGAGTAATGACGGTCAGAACGCGCATCATTAACTGGTTGAGAGAGTGGATGCTGGCCATCGCCATTGCGGCGGGGGTCAGCATCTGCCTTCTCTATTATTCCGTACCCTGGCTTCATGCGGCGGGACCCGTGTTGCGTGTGACGGCTGCCTGGGCACAGCCCATCCTGCTCTTTGTCATGCTTTTCCTGAGCCTATGCCGCGTTTCGCCCAAGGAGGTCCGCCCGCATCGCTGGCAGATTGCGCCCTTGCTGGTGCAGTGTGGCGTTTTTATTGCCCTCTGCCTGTTGCTGATTGCGGCGCGCAGCTGGGAGGGGAGTTTCTTCCGCTGGATCGGCCGGCACGAGATTCTGGTGCAGGCGCTGTTGCTCTGTTTCATCACCCCCACGGCGAATTCCAGTGTGGTGGTGACCGGAAAACTGGGCGGAAACGTGTCGGAATGCATCACCTACATCATCCTGATTAACCTGATAACCAGCGTGCTGATTCCGGTTTTCCTGCCGATGGCCTACCCTGTGGAGGGGATGTCGTTCGGCCGTTCGATGCTGACCATCCTGGCCAAGGTTTTCCCGTTGCTGATCGCCCCGATGCTGTTGGCCATGGCGGTGCGGGCCTGGATGCCGCGCCTTCTGGCGGTGGTGTTGCGCCACCCGGACTGGCCTTTCTACCTGTGGAGCGTGCTGCTGGTGATTTCGATTGGTCTGGCTACGCGGGTGGCCGTGCTCTTTGAGGGAAGTAAACTGATCCTGCTGGAGTTGGCCGGTGCCGCCCTGGCGGCCTGTGTTATCCAGTTTGCCCTGGGACACAGGATCGGCAGACGGTATGACCGCCGCGTGACCGCAGGACAGTCTCTGGGGCAGAAGAATACCTCTTTTACGATGTGGCTGGGATTAACCTTCCTGAATCCGGTCGTATCGGCCGTAGGCGGCTTCTACAGCATCTGGCACAATCTCTACAACACTATGCAGTTGCGCCGTCACCAGCGGCAAGAATCTCACGCGCCTTCTCGAGAGCAGGCGTGATGTGAGGCTGGATGTGATCCTCGCCCAGCTTCTTGTCCAATCCATACTTTTCAATCGTAGCACGGACATTCGGACGAACGCCTGAGAGAATAACCTGCGCGCCGCGTTTTCCGATTCGTTCGCACAGGGTCTGCAGGTTGTGCACGCCCGTGGCATCCATGAAAGGCACCTTGCGCATCCGGATAATCTGTACGCGGGTTCCCTTCTTGCGCCTGCGTTCGAACTCTTCGAACTTGCTGGCCAGACCGAAGAAGTAGGGGCCGTCAATCTCATAGACTTCAACCCCAGCGGGAATATCCAGATACTCAGTATCTTCCGGATTATATTCGTCTGATTCGGTAGCTGCAATTTCCTGCGCTTCGACTGCTTCAATGGAGGAGGTCTGCATGACGCGGGCCACGAAGAAGACCACGGCGAGCAGCACGCCCACCTCGATGGCGACGGTCAGGTCCACCACTACGGTAAGCAGGAAGGTGGTCAGCAGGACGGCCTTGGTCTGGCGGTCGCCTTTCACCAAATAAACGAAGGTACGCCATTCACTCATGTTGTAGGCCACCATCACCAGGATAGCTGCCAGACAGCTGAGCGGAATATAGATGACGTAAGGCATCAGGAAAAGGTATATCAGCAACAGCGTGACGGCATGAATGATACCGGCCACCGGACTCTTGCCGCCATTGTTGATGTTGGCCATCGTGCGGGCAATCGCACCGGTGGCGGGAATACCGCCGAAGAAAGGAGTGACGATGTTGGCGATACCCTCGCCGATCAGCTCTGCATTGGCGTCGTGGTGTTTACCGGTGGCACCGTCGGTCACCGTGGCGGCCAGCAGCGATTCGATAGCGGCCAGCAGGGCGATGGTCAGGGCAGGGGTGAAGAGTGACCGGATGGTCTGGAAATCCATCTTGGGGAACTGCGGTTTGGGGAAGGACATGCCTGCTCCCAGCTCTGGGAACTTGTCGCCGATGGTGGCCAGGTGAACGCCTGCAAAGCGGTTGAGCAGCAGCGCAATCAGCGTGCAGAAGAGGATGGCGATCAGCGATCCGGGGATCTTCTTGGAGACTTTTTTGTTCCAGAAGAAGATGAGCGCAAGGGCGATCACGCTGGCAACCAGTTCAATCCAGTTGATCTCGGAGATATGCCCCAGGTAGAATCCACACTGCGGCAGGAAACCGCTCGGCGCGGCCGAAGTATACCCGAAGAAATCCTTGATCTGCGTGGTAAGCAGCGTCAGCGCGATACCGCTGGTGAAACCCACGACAATCGGGTAGGGCATGAATTTGAAGACGATACCGAGCCGGAAAACGCCCATCAGGATCAGGAGGACGCCCGCCATGATGGTGGCGATGGTCAGTCCGCCGATGCCGTACTGCCCGATAATTCCCGCCACGATGACGATAAAGGCGCCGGTAGGACCGCCGATCAGGAATCGCGTGCCGCCAAAAGCGGAGATGATGAAACCTGCGATGATGGCGGTGATGAGGCCCTGCTGCGGCGTGACGCCACTGGCGATACCGAATGCGATGGCCAGCGGAAGGGCGATGATGCCCACGATGATGCCGGCAATCAAGTCGGAGCGGAAGGTGGCTCCGTCATACTTTTTTTTGCGGAGAATGGAGAGGAGTTTCGGCTGGTAAATCTTGCTCGGATGTATCTTCATGATTTACTTCGTAAAAAAACGGCCGCAAAGGTATAAAAAAATGTCATCTTTATCATTTATTCTTATCTTTGCGCCCAATAACCATAACCTAAATTTTATGAAGTGAAAATGAAGAGACTTATCCTTGTTTTAGTGGCACTCTCGCTAAGTTCCCTTGCTCTTGCGCAAGGTTCTGAAAAAGACGGTTTTAGCGCCGATTTCTCAGTTGTTTCAAGACTTGAAGCCAATCCTTGGATCGATTTTAACGGAAGTCCCACCCAATCAGGGATCGATATGGGCTCTTCCTCTCTCTACTTCCTGGGCGACGGTCAGATTACGAAAAACCTTTCGTTCAGTTTCATGCTGAATCCGCTCACCACGGACCCGGCAACCCTTTACCAGAACACTTTCCGCAGCGATGATTTCGACTGGCTCAACTGGGCCAGCCTGACCTATAGTTTTGGCGATTTCTCAGTGACCGCCGGTAAATCCTACTGGTTCTGCGCTACTTTTGAGGAGGACGACTACGATTTTGACCGTTATTCCTTCCTGAGCACCTCCGTCTGGAACGGTTATCCGATGTATCAGTGGGGCGCAGGCCTCTCCTGGGCTCCCTCCGACGCTTTCAGCATCTCCGCCAACGCTTTCACATCGCCCTATGGCGACTATTTCTTCAAGAGCGGCCTTTTTGGATTTGCCGGCATCGCATCCTGTGAAATGAAAGGCCTCAGCGCACTGGTCGGTTTCGCTACGATGCAGGATGGTGTCGGCGGCTGGGTTCCCGTTGCAACCTGCGGTCTCAAGGCAGAAGTGGGTAAGTTTACCCTTGTCAATGACATCTACAGCCAGGCTTGGAGCGAATTAGGCGGTTTCATGAATTATGTCTCCGACGGCATGAGCATCTCTTACCGTCACAACGACCAGTGGAACTTCTCCGCTCATTTTATCATCGACGTCTACGAATCGATTCCGGACCCCATTCAGAATTATCGTGCGGGTGCCGTCTGCGAGTATTCTCCGATCGAGGGGCTGCGCCTCCACGCAATGGCCGGACTGGACAACAATCAGACGGCTGCCTTCAGCATCGGCGCAACCTATAACTTCTCGTTCTCGCTTTAGAGATGGCCGGATCCGAACGAATCATTGATATCAAGCACCTCAGCAAAGCCTTCGGCGGAAAGACGGTACTTGATGACATCAG